>JAQVXQ010000182.1 GCA_028709085.1 Salinivirgaceae bacterium
CTGTTTTGTGACAGTTGCTTTGTTGGCTGATACCGTTTTGTAACTTAACGTGTTCACTATTAACCTCCTGTTAATGTTTTACATAAAAATAATTGAGCTTAAAAAATCGGAGTGCAAAGATAAATATTTTATTCTAATGAACAACCTATTGTCTTGTTTTTTAGTGGAAAAACTTATTCCCCAACTTCAAAATCATACTTTTACAACACTTTGGGATCACTAAATTCTCAGCGTCTATTTTGCTTCCTTTTTCATAAAGATTGTGCGAAGGTAATTCATTTTCAGACTCGAAATTTACTTTCTAAAAAATATTTATTTTATTTGATTTCCCCAACTGCAAAATAGGAAAACTTGCATCCTATCTTTTTTTTTTAAAAATCACTGTTGTTTGGTAAATTAATAACGATGAATACCTGATAATGATAAAAACATTTCATACTTATTCTATATGTAATCAAAAAAATAGATACTTTTGTAATCTCAATGGTTTCCAAATGGACAATATATGCTCCATGGAATTAAAAGGGAATGTCGTGTAAATCGGCAACAGTTCCCGCTGCTGTGATCCTCGTGTTTTTGGATCGACCATAAGCCACTTTTCTTTTGAAGAATGGGAAGGCGTCGATATCCTGAGGAAAGTCAGAAGACCTGCCAGTGATAATCAGATTTGCAGCCTGCGGAGAACAGGAAGTCTATCATGCTGACAAGCCCTTCAAAAGTATCGTCTGCTGCAATCTGAATTTTGAATTGAAATTTTAATGCCAGCGTAACGATGAAAATATCAAATCAAAGGAAAAACTATCTTTATCAAAAATTGGTCTCGATTTTATGTGTCGTTATGCAAGTTGTCTTGTTACACACTTAAATTTCAGATAATGAACAAATTTCTTTCTATTACATTCGGATTGCTATTACTAGCAAACGTATCGCAATCACAGAACAGCTATCTTACTGCTGTTGGCAACAATTCTGCCAACGACATCTTTACGGATTACGACATGCTTTCGACATTCGACATAAAAGATGGCGTATTGTATGGGAATACAGGCGATACAATTATTTGTATTAACATAATTACCGGCGAAGAGCTGGTAAAATATGGCAAACCTCAAGGATACAATGCGTATCCGAGTTTTGTATATGCAAACCCTACCAACAATGAAATATGGGCAGGTTTTACGGTCACGGGAAATAGCGACGATCGTATTTATCGCATTGATCTTGAAACCGCAGAGTGGCATCATAAAGCTACATTGACTGGAAATTTTGACATGGAAATAATTAATAATCAACTCGTTGTTGACGGTGCTATTTATGGTGAAGAGAATAAAATATATCTGCTCGACACAACAGGAAACAACAGCCACAGACTAATTATTGAAACCTCTGGCAGCTCTGCAGGAATTACCGCCGATGCACAGGGTAATCTCTATTTTGCTACTGCCACATTCGATGATAACTACTTAGTAAAATGGAGCAGTTCCGCTGTTCTAGGCATATTGTCAAACACGGATTTACCCGTCTTGCAAATGTCCGACGCGGTGATTCTCTCTGATCTTCCAGCAGGAGCATACGATTGTGATATTGATCAAAAGGGAAATGTAATTTTTAGCGTTAATGACTACGCTTCCGACAAAATATTGGCCATTTGGAATAAAACGGAAGGGAATGGGTATAACTATGATACGTTGGCTTACACTTCAGACGACATGGATTGGCTTACTATGGTGAAGACAATGGGCGATGTTTTAGAGTCGGGGAATAATAATGGAGCCTTTGTGCTTTCGTATGCCCGACCAATTGCCAAAATAAATGGAACCGACCAAGCTCCAATTTTAACACAGCCATTTGAAAATATTCAGTTGTCCGTTGGTTCTGAAACTGTTGAGCTCAATTTAAACAACTATTTCACCGATCCCGACAGTGAAGATAATTTTACGTTCTCGGTTGTATCGAATAGCAATTCGGAGGTTGTTTTAGCTGCAATTACAGACCACAAGCTAACCATTAATCCAATTGGATCTGGGCAAACAACAGTTACGATTGAAGCTGAAAATGAAAATCGAAGGGTAACTGCTTCCATTATTATTGGATCATACCATGCCATTGTTGGAGAATATACAATTGCCAATTTTGAAAACTTAGACCTAGAAAACAATAGTTACTGGAATGGAGCGAACGGCGAAGGTTCTTTTCAATCGGGCAATGCAATTTTCACAAATCACTACAATGCAGAATACGGATCATGGAATCAATGGGCATACTCAAACTCAACAAATGACACTACTCCAGGATGGAGCAATCAATATAGTGCCATTACAAAAGGTGGCTTTGAATCGACATCAGCAAACAGTGGAGTCTATACCGTTTCCTACGTGTCTGATTTTGATTTACCGACAGTGAAATTTGCTAACAATAAAGCACACACCGTAAAAGGATTTTACACAACCAACAGTACTTATACCGCTTTATCAATGAAAAATGGCGATGCTTTTAGCAAGAAATTTGGTGGAGTTACTGGGAGTGATGCCGACTGGCTTAAACTATCCGTATGGGGATTTGTTGATGGAAAAAAAACAGACACCATCGAATTTTATTTAGCCGACTATCGATTCGGAAATCAAGAAGAAGACTATATTGTGCAAACATGGCAATGGGTAGAACTAAGTTCGCTTGGTGCTATCGACAGTTTACAGATTGCACTATCATCGAGCGACAATGGAGCGTGGGGAATGAATACGCCCGCCTACCTCTGTGCCGACCAATTCTATATCAGCCCAACTGAAGTGAATATTGAAACTATTGCATCGTTCAATAATATTCATGTTTTCCCCAATCCAGCTTCCAATTATATAAATATAAACACCAACTCGGAAAAAGAGGTACAACTTACCATATTTGACATTTCGGGATCACTCGTAAAACAAGTAAATCATGTTTTGGACAACCAAATTATAGATATTCAGCATCTTCCTTCGGGCTTATATGTTTTAAGATTACAATCAAACAATGGCTCGGTTACAAAACGACTAATAAAACAATAAAATGAAACAATCTGTTTTAAGTATTGCGATGCTCCTTGGACTTTGGTTTAACGGGCATTCGCAATACATTGCTGAAATACTGGAATATGCACCTGCTCCAGGACAACTCATAAATACTCCATCGTGGGGAACACTCGAAGCCGCTAACAGTATTATTGGTGGATTATCGGGACATGTAACACTAGGAGCATGGGGCGGATATGTTGTTTTTCGATTTGACAACCCTGTTGAAAATCACCCTAACAATCCATATGGGGTTGATTTCACGATTTTTGGCAATCCGCTCCCCGACTGGAGCGAACCCGGAATTGTTTGGGTGATGAAAGACGAAAACGGAAACAATCTCCCTGACGATACATGGTACGAGTTGGCAGGAAGCGACTACTATTTTTCCAATACCGTAAAAAACTACGAGGTAACGTACACGAATCCAAATCAAGAAGTGGCTTGCGACGTTCCTTGGACCGACAATTTGGGACAAAATGGCTTTGTTTATGCAAATAGAGCCCACACACAACCGTACTACCCCCTTGCGTCTAACTTTCCTCAAATATCAACTTCTTTTTATACCCTTAGAGGCACACAAATAAACCCAGAAGTTGATAGTACATCCCCAATGACTAAGATTTACAAAAGAGCTTTTGGCTATGCCGATAACGTGGCGCGACGTTCTGAACCTTGGTCAAAACCGGATAATCCATATACGCATGAAACCGAAAACTCGGGTGGCGATGCGTTTGACATTAGCTGGGCGGTTGATGCTGATGGGAACCATATCTTTCTCGACCAAATCCATTTCGTAAAAGTACAGAATGGAATGTTGGCAGATGGTGGCAGACTGGGCGAGGTTTCGACTGAAATATGCGGTGCAATTAAAGTTGCTCCCAATCCAACAGTTACCGGACAACAACAGATGATTGCCATTAAAGATCTTCCTCCTACTTTGACGACACAGGAACTTCAATTGGAAGCATTAGCCTTCAATTTGGGGATACCCCAAACCAACGAAACCATTTTGTGGTCTACTCCAACAGAGGGCGCAAGTATTGATAATAATGGGTTACTGCACGTATCTAGTTCAGGTGTTTTAACCGTGACAGCAACGCTTGCTTCCAACCCGAAAATAATCGCAACCACCTCAACAACCATTAATTTGGTTGGAATTACAGAGCTAACAAACTACCGGTTAGAAATATATCCAAATCCAGCTTCTGAGTATATTTCCTTGTCCGAAACCTCTGGCGAATTATCCATCTTCAACATCGAGGGACAACGCGTTAAATTAATTCATCTCAATGGTAATTTAATACCGATTTCTGATCTGCCAATGGGATTGTATATCGTAAAACTGAGGTTAGAACATACAATTTGCACTGCAAAATTATTTATAAAAGATTAGACGTGTCAAGTAAAACAAAAGTCAACCTTTCGCAAGATTGACTTTTGTTTTGTAATATGAATATCCCCATTATAAAAGTTCTACCACATCCATTTGAATCCCAAATTCATTTCAAAAATTGCCAAATTAATATTGGTTACTTTTTCAACTTGGTGGGGTTTCTTGTGCATAAAATGAAGTTTTCCGCCAAAGCTCATTAACACCAATTCTGTAATGTGATAATTTACTGATCCTGAGGTTTGAAGTCCCCACAACGTGTTATGCTCTTTAAAAGTAAAGGATGGCATCTTGCCTTTGGTTTGATAATCGGAATAGGTAATTATGGCTTGTGCCATTATAAAGAGCTCATTAATATACCCTTTTGAGAGATAAGAAACACCTATTCCTGCGGTTTTAAACGACTCTTGTGCCCAAACAGTATCCTTGTCATTTTTAAAAAAGAGATAGTTGGCGCCCACCGCAAGCCCCAACGGAGCATTGTGGTAATATTCAAGATTCATGTTGTAGTTGACACCTCGCTTCATGCCATCGACCAAAATAGGTTGAGTTTCAATGTTTCCCATTGCCGATAAATAGGTGGTAATGGCGATCCCGATATTGGCAGAAACAATCAGATTTGGTTGTTTAAGATTGGGAAACTTAGGAAAAAAATGATACTTTATAGAGGTAACCAAATCGGGATTAAAAACATAAACACTATCCGTCATAAACTCCTGACAAACAACCTCTTCCATCTCTAAATCCACCTCGATATAAGAACAATTTAAGGTGTCGCCCAAGGCGGTAATAACCCTATGCTGTCCAAGCAAATCGGTAATGCTAAAAAAACTGATTACAATAAAAGAGACAATAATTAGGGCTATATTTCTCACGTTATAAATCAATATTAAAACAATGTGGTTATCTTAAAGAATAGATGCAAATATAAAAAATTTAAAGTGCCTTGTTCGATTTTGTGCTAAATAATCAATCAATGGGCTATTATTTGCACTATTATCCATATTTTAGGCAAAAGATACAAACTTAAACTCAATATCAATGCTTGGACATCTCCTAAAACTTAAATCCGAACATAGCACGCCCATACAGTACTCTTTGCCAATAGAAGATCAGTTAATCCCTTTAAATGAACTTATGGGAAAAGAGATTCAATTTAACTACACAGGTGAAATCCACTGTATCCATTGTGGAAGAAAAACAAAAACCTCCTTTGCACAAGGATATTGCTACCCTTGTTTCCAGACGCTTCCGCAAACCGAGGAAGATGTATTGCATCCCGAAAAGTGCAAGGCACATATTGGAATTGCACGCGATATGGAGTGGGCAACAAAAAACTGTCTGATTAATCACCATGTTTATCTAGCCGACACATCGCAACTTAAAGTTGGCGTAACTCGACATACGCAAGTTCCAACTCGATGGGTCGATCAAGGAGCTTCGCAAACCATTAGTTTGGCATTGACACCAAATCGATATTTGGCCGGAATGATTGAAGTTGCGCTAAAATCACATCTAGCCGACAAAACCCAATGGCGCGCCATGCTCAACAGCAACGAAAAAAGCACCAACCTGCTTGAACAAAAATCACGCATTGAGAAACTGATTCCTATGGAGTATCAACAATATATAAATCCCGACAATACGATTTATGGATTTGAGTACCCATTTATTGTAGCTCCGCTGATAAAGAAATCGGTTAATCTGGAAAAAACACCCTCTTTCCGTGGGCGATTAATAGGAATCAAAGGACAATATCTGCTATTTGACGATGGATTTGCGTTAAATATTCGGAAACATGCCGGATATCTAGTTGA
>JAQVXQ010000183.1 GCA_028709085.1 Salinivirgaceae bacterium
CTGCTCATGGCGAAAAGGCCGATATGGGCGAACACAAAGCTGCTGCTTCAGAAATAGCAGCATACAGAGAAAAAATCGCGGCTTCGGAAAAGGGATATTTATCTTTTTACACCCTAAATGCCACAAAGATTGAGTCTGTGGAAGGAACAGAAAAGAAAGTAGAAGCTGAAATTGTAGAAAATACTGAAAACACAGAAGAAGCTGAAATTGTAGAAAACACAGAGAACACAAAAGAAGCTAAAATTGTAGAAGAAGCTAAAGATGCAGAGGTGGTTAAACGTACAGAAGAGACCAATAAAAAAGAAGTCGAAAAACCGAAAGAAACTAAGGATTCGAAAGTAGAACTTAATTAATTATTTAAATTCAAAATGTGGATTAGTAATTTCCCTTTGCTAATCCACATTTTTCGTATTAACAAAAGAGCTGCATTAAATCATTAAAAAAATAAAGTACGTATGGCAACAATTAAACGAATAGCTGTATTTTGTGGATCGCACACAGGAGTTAAACACGAATATATAGGTGCTGCTGTAAACTTAGGCAAACTCATGGCACAAAACAACATTGAACTCGTTTATGGTGGATCTTCAGTTGGGCTAATGCACCAATTGGCCAAAAGCATTAAAAAAAACGGGGGTAAAATAACCGGCGTTATTCCACAATTCCTATGCGATAAAGGATTAGCTGAAACCATAGTCGACGAAATGATTATTGTTGAAACCATGCAGGAACGCAAAGCCAAAATGGCCGAATTAGCTGATGCTTTTATAGCGTTGCCGGGTGGATTTGGAACCCTTGAAGAGGTTTTTGAAGTTATTACAGCATCACAATTGGGATTGCATGCCAAACCTATTGGATTAGCCAACATTAGTGGCTTTTATGGACTAATGCTCAAACATATTGATCGAATGATTGAAGAGGGTTTTGTAAATCTGGTTCACAAAGAGACCATCTTTAGCGATGAGAAAATTGAAAATCTATTCAATAAAATATTCAGCTATAAAGCTCCTGTACATGAAAAATACATTGAATCGGTTCGAGATGGCGGTAGTTTCAATATAGACAATGAATCAAAATAAATCCGAACATCGGCAATAATAATTGTGACCGCCGAGTACCGTTAATTCGCTAGAGCTTTTTTTATCTCTTAAAACGGCATTCGTGCCATTGGCGCAAAACTATGATCGGCAAATTCGCCATTCAAAAACTTATAATATCCCGCTATGGCAACCATGGCAGCATTGTCGGTTGTGTATGAAAGCTGAGGCATATGAACCTCAATCCCCAACTCCTTACCCAAAGCCTCGGTGGCACTTCGCAAACCACTATTCGCAGAAACCCCTCCAGCAATGGCAAAACTCTTAACATTCGTCTGCTGAATGGCTTTTCGGGTTTTATCCATCAAAATATCAACAATTGTACTTTGAAGCGAGGCGCACAAATCCGCTTTATTTTCGTCTATAAAATTGGCGTTCTCTTTCATTTTATCTTGTAAAAAATAGAGGTAGGACGTTTTTAAACCACTAAAACTAAAATTAAGATCGGCTACACGAGGTTTAGAGAACACAAAGGCTTTTGGATTCCCCAATTTCGCCAACCGATCAACAACCGGTCCTCCGGGATACCCCAAACCAGATACCTTGGCGCACTTGTCGAACGCTTCGCCGGCAGCATCGTCTATTGTTTGACCAATAATAGTCATCTTCAAATGATTCTCAACCAGCACCAACTGAGTATGTCCACCCGAAACAAGCAGGCACAGCATGGGAAAAGAAGGCATCTTAAAATCGGGCGTATTTTGTTTTATAAAATGAACTAGTATATGAGCCTGCAAGTGATTTACATCAATCATAGGAATATTGAGCGCCAACGAAAGTCCTTTTGCAAAGGAGGTGCCCACCAAAAGCGCTCCCAACAAACCTGGTCCCCTTGTAAATGCTATGGCAGATAACTCTTCCAAAGCAATTCCGGCATCTTTCAAGGCAGCATCAACAACCGGAATTATATTTTGCTGATGTGCTCTGGACGCAAGTTCAGGAACAACGCCGCCATATTTTTCATGAATGGTTTGATTTGCAATATAATTCGACAACACTTCGCCATCTTTTACTACGGAAGCGGATGTTTCGTCGCACGAAGATTCAATTCCTAATATAATTGTTGACATACTCTTTATTTCTCAATTTTATCGTTTACGGGACAATAGTTTAGGTCAATACAAAAATATATTCAGAACCAAAGAATTTCTTTTCAAAACAGAGCGTTCTTAGCTACGAATAACTAATTTTGCAACATTGACCTACAAACACCGACAAAGTTATCAAAAAAAGAAATAAAATATGGTTTTTCGTGTTGGCAGTGTTCTTTTCATTGCCATTTATTCTGTATGTCATTCTTTTAAGCAGTTATGTCCAGACTTTTATAATATCAAAAGTAACCCATTTTTTAAAAGATGAATTTGGACTGCATATTACAATTGAACGAATCGACTTTAGGCCCATTAACCGTCTTGTTTTAGAACGCGTTTATTTTGAAGATTTAAACGGCGACACATTGGGATACTTGCACTCACTAACTGCGGGAGTAGATCGAATTGACTTAAATGGTCCGGGATTGTATTTTGATCAAATAAAAATTGACAGCGTTAAATTCAACTTATTTACAGACAGTGTGGGGAATATGAATTTATTGGAAATAATAGACCTATTTTCATCCCCCAGCGATACCATTCCCGACACCACCCAGTCTATGTTTCGATTGTATGTCCACAATCTGGTGCTGGAGCGTTCCCAATACAAAATGCGAGGACACAATCCAGAACCCACAACGGAAATTAATTTTGACGATCTCGTAGTTTCTAATATCAATGCACATGTCCAACCCTTTGACATCTACGGCGATACCATTAGCATTGCGGTTAAATCCCTAACGGCAAGCGACAAATGTGGAATAACCATCAACACCCTTTCCATGGATTTCGCAATGGAACCACAAGCCATGATATTCGACAATCTAAATCTTTCCGTGGGAGAAACTAAACTGGCGACTAAAAACTTGCGTCTAAATTATTTAACGGATGCTCCATTTAATGACTTTGAAAATAATGTTGGATTCGAAATACAAATGCTTCCAAGCTATATTACCTCCGACGACTTATCCTATTTCGCTTCCGTGTTAAAAACCTACAAAGTAGCTACCGCCGTAAAAGGATACGTGTCTGGGTCGCTAAACAATTTACAAGGAGTCGATGTTGAGTTAAGTTTACTAGACAGCACAAAAATTAAAACTTCGTTTACGGTTAAAAATCTACTTGAATTTGAGAACTTATATTTAGATGTAGATATAAAAAATCTAGAGACAGGAATTGAGCAATTAAATAAACTGTCGTTTTTAAAAGACGAACAAGATAGTTTGCTTTTGCCAACAGAGCTTCTTACGCTAAAATCCATAAACTACAAAGGGAAAATTAAAGGATATCTGAATAATTTATTGGTAAATGGATTATTTAAAACAAATCTGGGAGCCCTCACTGTGGATGCTGTCATATTTGAGAA
This sequence comes from Salinivirgaceae bacterium, assembly GCA_028709085.1. Lineage (GTDB taxonomy): Bacteria > Bacteroidota > Bacteroidia > Bacteroidales > Salinivirgaceae > JAAYQU01. Next base: position 3,555 of record JAQVXQ010000183.1, read on the forward strand.
CCAGGAAAAAAACACAATCGTAGATGGGTATGTCAATATCCACGATTTCCAAATTGGAACCATAACTAATTTAAAACCAACCCTTGACAGGATTAAAGGCAAAATAAACTTCAAGGCTACAATCGGGGTAGACAATACCTTCGAGGCCGACCTGAAAGCAATTATTCCATTTATCGATTTAAATCAGTATCGATATCAAAACATCAACATCGATGGTTTGATATCCAATACGTTTTTTGATGGGAGTTTAAAAGTAAATGACACCAATTTAGCCCTCGATTTTACGGGAAGGTTTGAGTATGGAACGGAGCAGAAAAAACATCGTTTTATTTTAAACCTACAGCACATGAACCTGTATGGATTAAACTTCGACTCGGACTCAACCTCCACCATACAATTCGATATGGTGGCAGATATGGCAGGAATCGAACTCGATAAAATTGTGGGAAGCATTAAAATGTATGACACCCATATCACGCGTAGAGATGAAAATGTTGTTTTCTCCAATTTAGACATGGAAATAGAAAGTATTGGAGGGTCCAAATTTCTTCGTTTAAACTCCGACTTTTTTAAGTTAGATCTCACTGGACAATACTCCTACAACACCATATCATACGTATTAAGCGATGCAATAGAACAATACTTACCAGCCATTGCATGGTCAGATATTCCCGTTGCCAATGATGATTTGACAAACATTCGATTGAATATTAATTTACGTGATATCCAACCTGTTGTAAATCTTTTTGACACCACATTAAAAGTAAGCAACAACAGCAGCGTTATTATTAACTACACGGCAGCCGGGAAAAACTTCAACATGAAAGGTTCCACAAATTCAATCTCTTATGGCGACCAAAAACTAAATCAGATTACAATTTCAGGCTACAACGAGAAGGAAAAAATCGTGGCCAACATAAGCGCAAACGATTTTGAATATCTCCCTGAGATGTCGGTCAAAAACCTTTCGTTAAATACCATTATCCAGGAAAATGTATTAACCTTCAACGCAAATTGGAACAACTACAACACCCCCGATACCACAAATTACAGTGGGTACATTAGTGCGCAAGTAAAATTCCCGGCATCAGGACTATTCGACAAACTAGATATCAATATTTTACCCTCAAATATTATTATTTCCGACACTACATGGAATATTGCTCCTTCAACGATTAACATCGACACTACTACAATTAAATTTGCTCATTTCTCCATTGGACACCGATACCAATATTTAGAAATCGATGGTATAATATCTAAAAACAAAGAAGATACCCTATTCGTAAAAGCAAAAAATATAAACATTGAAGCGTTAAATGTAATTTTGGAAAAAGAGGCAGATATTACGTTGGGTGGCGTACTCTCCGCCGACATTGTAGCTACCAGTATCTATAGCGATCCTTTTATACTTGCGCAAATTGAACTCGACAAACTGACCTACAACGATCAGTTAATTGGAGACACTAAAATATCAAGTACCTGGGATCCATTGCTCGAAATGATTCACGTTGATTGGATATCAACGGTTAAAAACTACGATGTTCTATATATTGTAGGCGACTACGACCCTGCCCGCGCATTCATAAATTTTCGGCTTTTTATAGACCGATTTGACCTTTCCATTCTAAATCCCTACTTAAAAGGAATCTTGCATGATCTGTCGGGGCGAACAACGTCTGAAATTATTATAAAAGGAAAACTCGAAGAACCAAAAATCGAAGGAGTGATTATTTTAGATCGAGCCACCTTTTTGCTTGACTATACTCAAACAAGATATCACATTACCGACTGGATCGATGTCGCTCCCGATGCATTAATTTTTAACGACTTGCGTATTGTTGATGATAACAATAACTTTATGGTTATTAAGGGAAGTGTAGAACACGAAAATTTTGATGAAATTGCCTTAGATATCAAATTCAATGCTCGCAACTTTATGTTTCTCAATACTTTAGAAAAAGACAACGACACCTTCTATGGAACTGTATTTGCCTCAGGAGCAGGAACATTAAAAGGAGAACTTGACAACATGGATATTGCCTTAGGAGTAAAAACAGAACCCAACACACGTTTTTTCATCCCCCTAAACAGCGGAGGAACAGCCAGTCAGGTAGACTACATAACATTTGTGGAACCAGAAATCACAAAAACTCAAAACAAAGACGAAAAGGAGCAGGAAGTAGAGGAAGAGGAAGAGGAAGAGGAGATGAAAATCAAACTCATGCTTAACTTGGAAGTTACGCCCGATGCCGAAGTGCAAATTATTTTCGACCCAACCATTGGCGATATCATAAAAGCAAAAGGTTCCAGTAATTTAACCGTTTACATGCATCCAAATGGAGAGTTAGAGATGTTTGGCGATTATATTATTTCTGAAGGAGATTATCTGTTTACGCTTCAAGATATTTTTCAAAAACGCTTTGCCGTTGCCAAAGGGAGCAGCATTACTTGGTCAGGAGATGCCGCAAATGCATCCGTTGACCTAGATGCCGTATATCGTGTACGACGAGCATCGCTCTATGAACTCACCTTTAATGCCGCCGACGAAGATGTTAAAATTGCCGCCGATGCACACCTGGTAATGACAGGAACGATCATGGCTCCTACCATAAACTTTAACGTAACGTTGCCCGCTACGGCCGAGGAAGCACAGGAGCAACTAAAAGGACTACAA
>JAQVXQ010000026.1 GCA_028709085.1 Salinivirgaceae bacterium
CGATGTTGTAAACGGAGCACATTCCTTGGAATTCTGCAAATTCGAAACCTTTTGGCCGATGACTATAATATCATCCTTCCAATTCCTGATCAAGTGAAATGCAATTATGTAGCTTTGAACAAGGAGTGCACAAAAGAAAATTGTTTATTTTACTAACTTAATTATTATCTTATGAACTGGACAGATTTTTATGAACTGATCGGATATCTCGCATCAGTTATCATCATTATTAGCATGATGATGAGCTCGCTCGTTAAACTCCGTATTGTGAATTTAACAGGAGCACTTCTATTTTCAATCTATGGTTTTCTGATTGGCGCATTGCCAGTTGGTATTCTTAATGGATTTGTGGTTTTAGTTAACCTATATCAAGTGTATCGCTTATATGATCGATCCGAAGAGTTTCGTATTATTCAACCAGCGGTTGATGGCGATTATATTCGTAGCTTTTTGGAACATTTCAAGACACAAATTAAACATTATCAGCCTGACTTTGATGCCGATTTAAGTCTTTATGACATTGGTATTGCGGTATTAAGAAATATGAATGTGGCAGGTGTTATTCTTGGTAAAACCGATAATAAACGAACGTTGCATTTAAGTTTAGACTTTGTAATTCCTGAGTATCGCGATATGAAAGTTGGACGATTTGTGTTTATTTCTAATAAACAATATTTTAAGGATAATGGATTTGAGCGAATTGTAACCACCGGGAAAAATAAAACCCATATTAAATATTTACGTGAAATGGGATTTGTTGAAATTGAGGACGATCATTTCGAAATTAAACTTTGATCTTCGGGCAAACAAAGTGCCAACTAAGCATAAAGGCGTATGGGAAAGTTTGAGATAAAACCTACCTTTGCTTGCAATTATTCAGAACTATAATCCCACATTATTATGATAGATATTTTTAAGAAAGTAAAGGAAAACCGTGGACCCATTGGTCAATATCAGAAACAAGGACATGGTTATTTTGCATTTCCAAAGCTTGAAGGCGAAATCAAACCTCGAATGATCTTTAACGGTAAAGAGGTTTTGACTTGGAGTTTGAATAACTACCTTGGTTTAGCAAACCATCCCGAAGTGCGGAAAGCTGATGCTGAAGGAGCTGCTAAATACGGAATGGCCTACCCAATGGGTGCCCGAATGATGTCAGGACAAACTGTTTTACATGAAGAACTTGAGCGTCGTTTGGCAAAACATGTCGAAAAACCCGATGCTTTCTTGCTTAATTATGGGTATCAAGGAATGGTCTCTATTATTGATGCCATGCTCGACCGAAACGACGTGGTAGTTTACGATAGCGAGTCGCATGCTTGTATCCTTGACGGATTACGTCTTCATATTGGAAAACGGTTTGTGTTTCCACATAACAACATGGAAAACCTACGTAAACAACTTGAACGCGCCACAAAATTAGTGAAAGATACCAGTGGTGGAATCATGGTGATTACCGAAGGAGTTTTCGGAATGGCAGGAGACCTTGGAAATCTTAAAGAGATTGTTGCCCTTAAAAAGGAGTTTAACTTCCGTTTGTTGGTTGACGATGCTCATGGTTTTGGTACAATGGGTAAAACAGGTGCTGGCGTTGGTGAGCATTATGGTGTTAATAACGAAATTGACCTCTATTTCTCAACATTTGCAAAATCAATGGCCGGAATTGGTGCTTTTGTAGCTGCTGAACCGGAAATTGTTGATTATCTACGATATAATATGCGTTCGCAGACTTTTGCGAAATCGTTGCCCATGCCTATGGTTGTTGGGGCTCTTAAACGTTTAGATTTGTTGCAAAATGAACCATCGTTACGCGAAAATTTATGGAACGTGGTGGAAGCACTTCAAAGTGGTTTGCGCGAACGTGGTTTTAATATTGGTTGTACTGAGTCGCCCGTAACACCGGTTTATATGGACGGTGGAGTGGTAGAAGCAACCAGTTTAATTATGGACTTGCGTGAAAATCATAATATTTTCTGTTCCGTAGTAATTTACCCTGTAATTCCAAAAGGACAAATCCTATTGCGTTTGATTCCAACGGCTGCTCATACACTCGATGACGTAAAAGAGACCTTGAAGGCCTTTGAAGCATGTCGCGAAAAATTAGTAAAAGGCGAATACAAAAGTGACATTTTCCCTGTTATTCCAAAGGGACTGTAATATAAAACAAGTGTTCATTTAAAGAAACTGTCTGTAGGATGGGGGACGAAGTTTTGTTTGTTTTGAACAAAATTTAACTCGAAATTCCTTCAGACAGTTTTTTCTGTCGGTAAAAAATATGACGTTAATAGAGTTTGTTGAGAAATATGATTTTCCAGGGTCGGTGGTTTTGCTCGAAGGGAAACGTGTGGTCTATGAAAACGACAAACAAAAGTTGTACGAATTTGGTCGTGGTATCGCAAACGCCACACAGCATATAAAATTCAGGAGCGGAAATGCCGAAGGAGCCGATCTTTTATTTGCAAAAGGAGTGGCATCGGTCGATAAAAATCGGATTGAAGTTATTACTCCATATTCGGGTCATCGGAAATCTGAGAATGTGGCGGGAAGCACCATAGCTATTGACACGTTGCCAATATCCGATTTGACCAATGCCATAGAAATTAGCTCCTATAATCAGGCATACCGTAAAATGGTGGATGCCTATATTAATGATAACGAAAACAGATCTAATCAATTCTCCATCAAGGGGGCATACATATTACGAGATTCCTTGAAAGTAGTTGGTTCGGATAGTATTATTAGTCCTAGTGTGTTTGGATTCTTTTATGTCCATATGCACAATCCTCGAAGTGGTGGCACAGGACACACCATGAATGTTTGCAATCTTAAAAAAGTTCCTTTTTTAGATCAACGCAAATGGAGCGAGTGGCTCAAAGAGATGTAGTGGATTCCCGTCTATTTTTCCAATACAAATTCGGATATTTTTTTTAAACCCAGTTCAATTTCATCACTTTCTCGTGCAATGTTGATTCGGATAAATTGCGTTCCATGTTTGGTGAAATGAATTCCTGGGACTACCGCTACGCCTGTGTTATCGTACAGATCGATTGCGAATTTGAACCCATCGGTGAATTTCTCAGGGAGTTTTGCCCAAACAAAATAACCGCCCCGTGCCTGAGGAACTGTAAAATCAAGTTTCTTGATTGATTCAGAGATTTTTATATAGTTTTCGCATAGTTTCTTCCGCAACTCATTCACATACGCTTGACCAAAATCCGACAACTCAATATACTGCGTAAGCGCTTCCTGCAAAATTGACGATGCGCATAAACCTGTGTAATCGTGAATGTTTCGAATTGCTTGTGTATGACATTCATGTGTCATAAAGTAGCCTATGCGCCAGCCTGTTATGCTGAATAGCTTTGAAAAACTATCCACATAAAACAGATACGGCGTAATGGTTTCAATGGGAAATTCAGGTTTTATTTCATAATAGAGTTCGTGATAAACGGCATCCAGAATTAAGAAACATTTATTACGCTCGCAAACCGTTTGCAGATGCATAAGTTCCCTTTTGGAAAACACAAATCCAAATGGATTGCCCGGTGAACCAACGAATAGAACTTTTGTATTATTTTCCTGAATGGTTTGCTCCAGATTTCCAAAATTGATGGGATTATTCTGATCAAAAGAATACTCAATAAAGAGTCGGTTGTAAAATGAGGGAAGATGCCGATAACTCTCATAAACCGGACTCATTGCCATGGCGGAAAACGGCTCTGGCGTTATGGTATTGATATAATGGAATATGAGCGAAAGAGCCTCGGTTGCACCATTGGTTATCAGAAGGTTATTGTCATCGACAGCAATATTTTTTCGATATCGTTCTAAAATTTGTGCTCGTAATTGTACATTGCCAATTCCGGGAGCGTATTGGTGAAATGGTTCTGTGGCTATTTCTGACAAAATTTTTGTCAACGCTGCGGGTGGCTGAAATCCTGGAATACCTTGTGCTAGATTGATGCCTCCTGAGGTTTTAACTTTATTGCTCATAAATCCGATGAGCGATCCATGGGGAATGGTATATTTGTTAGCTGTCATTTCTGGACTAATTATTGGACTTTTAATTTTGATTCAGCATCTTTTATTTTCTCCGCAGTTCCCAAATCGAACCAGCCGTCACTTTTGTGTTCAAACGCAAAAATGGGAGCATCGTGGCATATTGTTAACCACGAATCTATGATACTAAAACGTCCTTTATGTGTGTTGTAATTGTAAAATTCACTATTCATCCAATGTACGCCACTAAACGCAAGTTCGCGATGTTTTGGGTTGTAGTTGATTGCTTTACGAATTTCCCCTGTTTGTACGTTTTTCCATCCACACAATTGGTTTTTTGCATTAAAGAGTAATTTTCGCGATGATGTTCTGTCGGAAACGGCTAAGGTGCAAATTGCTTTATTGCTCAGGTGTGTCGCTAACATCTCAATGGGTTCGAAAGGCAAAATTACATCCACATTGTGAATCAATAGGGTTGTATTTTTCTCTAGCATTGGTTCAATTTTTAGAATCGCTCCACCGGTATCAAGCAATTCGTTTCGTTCGTTGCTAAACGCGATGTTGAGTTCTGGGAATTCTATCTCCAGGTGTTGTTGTAGCGCATCGGCGTGATGATGCAGATTTACAATAAACTGATTGAATTCCTGTTTTTGTAGCGTATTCAGTAGGCGGTCTATCATGGGCATTCCGCCTACATTGACCATGGCTTTGGGTTTGTTGGTGGTTAACTCTTTTAACCGACTGCCAATTCCCGCTGCCAAAATAAACACTACTTGATTTCTGGAAATTCTCGGTGCCATAGTTTTGTTTTAAATCCGTTATCTTGGAAACGTTTGTTGATCGATTCGGCGCAGTAGATCGACCTATGTTGCCCTCCAGTACATCCAAAGCCGATGTTTAGTACATCGAATCCGCGTTCTTTATAGTTGGTTGCATGCCGTTCGAGTATGGTATAAGCATTGTCGATAAACTCTTGAACCTCATTGCGTTGTAGCATGTAGTCGATTACTTTTTGATTCTTTCCGGTCAATAATTTGTATTCTACTTCTCGTCCCGGATTGGGCAACCCTCTGCAATCAAATATATATCCGCCGCCGTGCTCTGTCTCGTCCGTTGGATAGCCTCCGTTTATAAATGAGAAACTTGTGATGTTGATCATTAATCCGCTTTGCTCTACCACCCTCTTTTTATCCGCCACCAACTGTTGAACACATCGATTTAGTTCTGGATATTCCGTATTAAAATCATTTGTATTCCAGCACTCTTCTAATTGAACTATTGCGTTTGGAATACTTTTAATGAAATGATTCTTACGTTCATACAATCCTCTGTAACCGTATGCTCCCAAAACTTGCAAAAGGCGAAGCAATAGCACTGAATTGAAATCACGCATAAAAGTATCAGTTGTTTTCGGGCGTTTCTCTTCAAGTTTGCTGGTATAAAAATGGAGTAGTTCGTCCTTATCTGATTGGCAAAGGTTGGCTCGCGCTTGCCATAAAAAACTCACAACATCGTATTGCAATGGTCCTTTGCGCCCTCCTTGAAAATCGATGTAGGTTGCTTTATTTCCTTCCATCATAATATTTCGGGATTGAAAATCGCGATACATAAATCCCTGCAAGGGAAGGATGGCTATTTTTTTTGACAGTTGCTCAAAATCGTTCTCCAGATTATATTCGTTGAATTGAATATGTTTGTATTTCAGAAAGTTATACTTAAAATAGTGAAGATCCCAGAGTATTGTTCGCTGATCAAAATGTTGTGGTGTATCGCATAAGCGATAAAAATCTTCACTCTTTGGTGTCAGTTGGAATTCCATTAAATCGACCAACGATTGCTTGTATAAATCGCGTAGTTCGGGGTTTAATTGTTGCTCTGTTCTTTTATTTATCAAGTCGAAAAGTGTAGTGTTTCCATGATCGGTGCAAAGGTAGTATTGGTTGGATTTGTCAATGCCAAGTATCTGAGGGACAGACAGATGATTTTGAATAAAAGCATTTGAAAGGTTTGTAAATGCCCGATTTTCGTCCAGGTTTGGATTAAATACTCCAATTACAGTTCCCCTCTTTAGATGCAGTCGCACGTAAATGCGGTTTGATCCACTTTGTGGGATTTTTTCGATCTGCTCTGGTTGTTCATTGAGATGCTCTAAGCATAGTTTTTTGATGATATCTATATTCATTATCAATGTTTTACGGATTTATTTTTGATTAATTTTAACCGGTTTTATTGTCTTGTCCAATTTTGCAGCTTTGTCGAATGCCTGCTGTGCCTCATCAAATTTCTTCAGATTATATAGCGTAATGGCCAGATTATATTGGAGTTGCCCATCGTTTGGAAACTGTTGCGTTGCTTTTGTAAGGAGCACTTCCGATTTCAGATAATTGCCCGTCATTCCGTATGCAATTCCAAGATCTTTAATAGCTTCTTTACTCGATGGATTGATCCGTACGGCCTTTTCTAGGAGTGGAATTCCACGTTGATAATCGAGTTTGTTTCTTGAATATAACAACCCAAGGTTATGAATAGGTTCAAATCTGTTGCTGTCAATGTTGTGTAATTTGGAGTAAATCTCGATACGCTGATCGGTATCGTTTATGGCTGATGCCGCTATTAAACTGTTTTTCCAGGCATTTGTGTGTTGTTTTGCCCTTTCTAAAATAGAAAGGTACCAACTCATGGCGGCGTATGCCGATTGCAGCTGAAAGACTACATTTCCTTTCAAAAGTTTGGCATCGTTGTAGGAGGGATGAATTTCAAGTGCTTTGTCGAGATAGTTATTGGCTTCAATTAGGAGTTTGCGTTGTTGAATTGAGTCTGTCGTTTTTTGCGCTTGCTCGCTGAGTTTTCCGCCAACCACAACATTGCTTTTTGCCGAGTTCGATGAAACCTGAATATCCGTCATAAATAAAACCTCATCGTTGTACCAATCGCCGTTTCGGTCAATTGTTTTAATGGCTCCAAGAATAATAATTGCAGCCACGAGGATATTGATTTGTTTCTTGAACTTTGTTTGATGAAGTTTGACAATTATAAACGCTATTGCAAAACAAATACTTACCGACGGAATAAACATAAAACGTTCATTCATAAAGGTTCCAACGGTGAAAAATAGGTTCGACATTAAAATAAAAGAGGCTCCGAAAAAGATAATCCAAAACGATGCTAAATTTCGCTTTCGCAGACCAATTATGGCTATAATTGTCAACGTTGCTAGGATAATTATTCCAACAAAGGTGATTATTGAGTTTGGATCAATCAACGAAACGTGGTATGGATAGTAGTCGTAAGTTAGCGGGTGTGGCCACACCAACAGTTTCAGATACCATAAAAATGTAAATAATATGGTGGCGTAGCGTTGCCCCATGGTGGCATCCACAAATGGATTGTTCATTAATTCTATTCCTTCCACTAAACGTGTGCCCCCTAATACGTTGTGACGGAGAATTACAAACGCTAAAGCTGCAATGAGCAGCGGAACAAACGCTATAATTGATTTTTTTGCGGTGTCGAGTTTGAAAAACCAGATCGAAAAGGGAATAATAAATACAAATGCCACGGCATGTTCCTTACTCAACATTCCTAGGAACAGTAAAATTGTTGCCCAAATAAGGTGTTTAACATTGTGATCTTTAGTCCATTGAATGGTCTTTTGCCATGCCAACAGAGCCAATAGAAAGGTTAATATTTCGTCGCGTCCTTTTATGTTTGCAACTGCCTCGGTATGAATGGGATGTATGGCAAACAAAAGGGCTGTAATCCAGGCAATGGTCAACCAATTGGAGTCTGGGTTTTGAATTAACATTGATAAAACCTGCCAAAGAATCAATACCGTTAAGGCATATAACAGGATATTAATTAAATGACCAATAAATGGATTTTGCCCAAAAAATTGATATTCAATAGCAAACATCACTAATGTGAGGGGACGATACCGTCCTCCCGCAACCAATTCCTTTTGTTGCCCAAAAAAACCTTGGAAAGTTTCGTTCGATAAAATATCGCCAATTCCTCTAAATCCTTTTTTAACGTGTTGATTTTCTGTAATTACAATCGCATCATCGAGTGCATATTGGTTCTTTAGCGTATTAACATATAATGCAAATACAACAAGCAAAAGGGTGAAGAGTCTCCAATCGATGTTCTTATAAGTTCGCATATCCTTAATTTATTTCTAAACTGGTGCAATTTAACGACTTTTCCTCAATTAGTCCCCCAAAACCCGTCTTTAAAGGGGGGTTGAATAGCACGTATTATATTGACTCTCCTATTGGAATATGCGAAAAAATCCAGTATCTTAGTATCACTTTATTAGAACGCACATTGCAAAACGATTGCAATTGTAATATGCTTAAAATAAAACTATTACTCGTTAATTATTTCTACGATATTTAATTTATTTGAATGGTTTTGGTTTCGTTTTAAAGCAAAAATGAATTATTTATTATTGTACATTATTTAAAGAAATTATGATAAAAGTAAATGTATTACTGGGCTTGCAATGGGGTGATGAAGGAAAAGGAAAAGGTGTCGATGTTTTAACCCCGGATTATGACGTGGTTGCACGTTTTCAAGGAGGTCCTAATGCGGGACATTCTCTCGAATTTAATGGCATGAAACACGTTTTGCACCTAATTCCATCGGGCATATTTCATGAACAGTGTATCAATATTATTGGTAATGGTGTTGTTATTGATCCTGTGATTTTTAAAAAAGAGATTGAAGGGTTAAGAGCACTGGGAGTTAAGCCCGAAAAGAATCTGAAAATTAGTCGTAAGGCGCATATGATTCTTCCGTTTCATCCGCTTCTTGATGCAGTTAGCGAAACTTTGAAAGGCGAACAGAAAATTGGAAGTACGCTGAAAGGAATCGCCCCAGCATATCGTGATAAAGCAGGACGTGATGGTCTTCGAGTTGGAGATATCGAATTGAATGATTTTAAAGCACGATATCTAGCTGCTCGTAAACAATATGATTCTGTATTGTCTTCGGTAAGTGATACATACAACCTAACTGAACGTGAAGAGATCTTTTTCAAAGCACTGGATACGCTTCGGGAATTTGAATTTATTGATTCTGAATACGAAGTAAATGAGTTGATTGATAATAATAAGCGAATTTTGGCCGAAGGAGCACAAGGGACGTTGCTTGATATTGATTTTGGCTCCTATCCGTTTGTAACATCGTCAAATACCATTTGTGGTGGAGCATGTACCGGACTAGGGATTGCACCGCACCGATTGGGGGAGGTTATTGGAATTGCCAAAGCTTATTGCACCCGCGTAGGCGCAGGACCTTTTCCCACGGAACTGTTCGACGATATGGGACAAAAGTTGCGCGAATATGGTCGTGAGTTTGGAAGCACCACCGGTCGTCCACGTCGATGTGGGTGGCTCGATTTAGTGGCTCTAAAATATGTGGTCATGCTCAATGGAGTAACTCAAATAATCCTCACTAAAGCCGATGTGATGGATACCTTTGACGAGGTTAAAGTCTGCACAAAATATATTGTTAATGGCAAAGAGACGGAAAGAATCCCATTCGATATTACCACAAAGATTGAACCTGTTTATAAAACCATCCCCGGATGGAAAACATCGCTTAGCGATGTTCGAAAGAAAGAGGATATGCCAAAAGCATTTATGGAGTATGTGAAATTTATTGAGGATTTTGTAAAGGTCCCCGTATCCTTTGTTTCCGTGGGCCCCGATAGAGCTGAAACTGTAAAAATGTAACATCTCGCTGCATAAATAAAGTATAACACACTGAAAGTTAAAAGGCAAGGTTTAAACCTTGCCTTTTAACTTTCAGTGTTGAATCTCATACTAATCAATTTACTTAGTTTTGTAAAACGTACTACGAATTGATGTTTTCCGAATTCGTTTGGATTTTTGGCGCTACGGGGAGATTTCTCATCGCAAAATAGAGGTGGTAGCAAACCCAAGCGTCGGTTGCGGCATAAATAATTTGCCCCTCTTCCAATGTAGTGTTGTCCCAGTTTGATAGCTGTTGTTTTTTGCTGATGCGAAAACCTAAGAATCGAGCCGTCATTTTTTTAACGCTTATGTCTTCAATATCAGCGTTTTTAGCCACAGTTTGCAAGTCGATAAATCCGCCCGCTTTAAAGGAGTTGAGTTTGGCAAGTCCTTTAATATCGTCGTGAATTGCGGCACCTACTTTTATGATTTTCGGACTTTGTAAAATCTTTTTTATTGAGTTTGGCAGTCCTAGAACGTTAAGGCGGAAAAGATACGCTTTTTCACCATCGTAAAGTTGCAAAAGACTTACATTCCGAACAACTCCCTTTTTGAAAGTAGGTCGGGTTTCGGTATCGAAACCAATAACCGTGGCTTTTTGAAGTTGCATTGCTACACGATCAGCACTTTCACTGTCGGTAATCACATTCACTTCACCTTCATACGCGTGTAGGGGTAAGTTTTGTATATCTTCGGAGCTCAGACGTTCTTGATTTTCAATCATTTGTTGTGTTTGTTGTGCATTGTTTGTTAATCCAATTCTTCCACCTCTTCGTCGGGAAATAGGGGTTCTTTGGAAAGTTTATTTCCAATATAAAGGGCATGAACCATTTTTAGCGAATTAACGGCTCGTTGTCCCCAATAGTCGGTGAAATTTCGCTTTACTTCTCCCACGGCTTCACGTGTTGCATCGTTTATTCCAAATGCCATTAGTTGCGTAAAGTCTTTAAGATCTTGATATATATCGGCTAAGTTTTCAGAAATACTCGCCTCCTCATTTTCTTCAAAACGTCCTACGGTTTCGATGTAGTTATCGTGTTTTCCGAAAATTATTTCCAATCTGATTTTTACTTTTGTCCACTCTTCTTCTGCTACAAATTTCTCAACTAAATCTCTATCATAGTCTTCAAAATCAGGTAAAATCGATGCTTTTATATAAAGCAAAGGTAATATTTTGACAGCATACGATGCAAATAAATGAGGACTATATTGATGTAGATTATCAATGGCACGACAATATTCTGCCGCAATTGTAATAAAATCGGTTATTGTTTTTTCGTGTAGATTGTTTGTTTCCATTTTATGAGTTGATTTTGTTAAAATACTCTCCATTTTCGTTTTTCTCTATCCATTGTTTATCAACCAGCCATTGTAATACATGAACAACATAGTTTTCTTCTTGATTTACAGCATTTACAAGTTCCACAAGTCGGGTAGGAGCGGCCGAAAGAAGGGTTGTGATTTCGGTTTGTATTTCGTGAAATGTCTTGGGATGAATCGAATTTTGTTTGTTTTTTTTGCAGATATCGCATTGTCCGCACTCTTTTGCTTTTGTGTCGCCAAAGTACTCTAACAGCAAGCGACTACGGCATATTACAGTCGATTCGGCATATCGAATCGCTGCTTCAATTTTATTTTTATAATTGTTTTTTCGTACATCGTAATGCTCCTTAGAAATATAGAGATTTTTTATATCGAGGCGCTCTTCGATGAATATAATTTGTGGTTTTTCGCGTTTTGGAATATAATTAATGGTTTTCATCTTCGCCAAAAAAAGGAGATACTTATTCACCGTATCCACACTGCATTGTGCGCGTTTTGCTAATACATATTCGTCAATGGGAGTGTAGTCTTGAAAAAGACCCGTATAACTTCGTAAAAGTAACTTTATAAACGCATCGAACTGTAGATTTGCTACTTGAAAACGATATAAATCGTCTCTGTTTACAATGAATTTTATCTTTGTGGGAATATTAATCTCGTCTGTAAGTGCCAGATAACCTTCCATTTCCAATATTTTTAATGCACTAATGGTAGAAATTGCGCTGATTTTGTTTTTCGAAATAAATTCGCCCAATTCAAAATCAAACATTACCCCTTTTCCTGCACCAATAGGCACATTGTAATGATTTCCAACGGTATTATAAACATCTTTTATAAACGATGTTTCAGGAAAACTATTGGTTAAATTTTGACGGAGTTTCGCCCTGTCGTATCGATTGTAAAGTAGGATTGCATGCGCTTGTTTTTCGTCCCGACCGCCTCTTCCTGCTTCTTGGAAATAGGCTTCCAGAGAGTCGGGGAGGTCTAGGTGCACAACGTAGCGAACATCGGGTTTGTCTATTCCCATTCCAAAAGCATTGGTAGAAACAATCACTTTGGTGCGATTTTCTTTCCAATCGTTTTGCTTCATGTCGCGTAATTCTGACGATAATCCAGCGTGGTAAAAGTCGGCTGAAATTCCATTGTTTTGCAAAAATTCGGCAACTAGCTTTGTTTTTTTTCGATTCCGCACATAAACAATCCCGGTAGCATTGTTTCGTGTAACGATTCTCAATAAATCTTGATCTTTATTTTCACTCTCTTTGACCCAATAAACCAAGTTTTTGCGCTCAAAACTCTTTTGAAAGACATTTTTCTTGGCAAACATTAATCGCTCTTGTATATCTTCTACAACATTGGGAGTAGCCGTTGCGGTAAGTGCTAGGATGGGGACATTGGGTTGAAGTTGCCGAATATCGGCAATTTTAAGATATGCAGGTCTGAAATCGTAACCCCATTGCGATATGCAGTGTGCTTCGTCAATGGCAATTAGATTGACATTCATATCCACAACTCGCATTTTGAAAATCTTAGTGGTGAGTCTTTCTGGCGAGATATAGAGAAACTTAATTTCGCCAAAAACGCAGTTATTCAAAATGGTGTCAATTTCTCCTTTCGATATTCCCGTGTAGATCGCATACGCTTTGATACCTCTCTTTTTAAGGTTGCTAACTTGATCTTTCATTAAGGCAATGAGCGGAGTGACTACGATGCAGATTCCCGGTTTTGCCATTGCCGGCACCTGAAATGTAATTGATTTTCCTCCACCAGTAGGCAATAGTCCGAGCGTATCTTTTCCTGATGCCACTGACTCTACAATTTCGAGTTGCATAGGTCGGAATTTATCGTAACCCCAATATTTTTTCAGTGTCTCTTCGTAAAGATTCATGGGAAATCGAGTTTCAAAATGTAAAAATACGAAAAAAGGCTGTTCTTTTCGGAACAGCCTTTTAATAATTTATATTGACCCGATTACTCGGCAATAACTTCAAAAGGAAGAGACACAATAACTTCGCGGTGAAGCTTAATTTTAGCTGTGTATTTTCCAACCTCTTTAATGGTTTCTCCATCGATAATAATAGTTTTACGATCGATATCGAATCCTTTTTTAGAAAGAGCTTCAGCAATCTGAATTGTATTAACAGATCCAAAGATTTTTCCAGCAGCACTTGTTTTTGCTCCAATTTTAATCTCTTTGTTCTCTAATTGCTTGGCAATTTCCTGGGCAGCAGTTCGCAATTTCTCTTCTTTGTGAGCCTGCTGCTTTTTCATTTCATTCATCATCTTGATAGCTGATGGGGTTGCAACCGTAGCTAATCCTTTAGGGATTAGGTAATTGCGTCCGTAGCCGGCTTTAACGATAATAATATCGTCTTTAAGTCCTAAGCTCGGAATATCTTGTTTAAGAATGAGTTCCATGATTAATGGTGTTTTTTTTCGATTACTTTAAAAGGTCAGTTACAAAAGGCATAAGAGCCAAGTGACGACATCGTTTAACTGCTTGAGATACTTTACGTTGATATTTTAGTGAAGTACCGGTAATTCGACGAGGAAGAATTTTTCCTTGTTCATTTACAAATCGTTTCAAAAACTCGGGGTCTTTGTAATCGATATAACGGATTCTGTTTTTACGGAAACGACAGAATTTCTTCTTTTTAATGTCGATTGACGGTGGTGTCAAATACCTGATTTCACTTTGATTTTGCGTTGCCATTTTTTATTCCTCCACTTTAGGTTGATCTTTAACTTCTCCTCGTCTCGCTCTTTTCTTTTCGTTATACTCAATTGAGAATTTGTCGAGTTTAACAGTTAGAAAGCGCATGATTCGCTCATCGCGACGGAATTCGATCTCGAATTTGTTAATAAATTCAGGGTTTGATCTGAACTCCAAAAGGTAATAAAACCCAGTGGATTTTTTTTGGATTGGGTAAGCCATTTTTCTAAGGCCCCAGTCTTCCTCGTGAACCACTTCACCTTCGAACTTGGTGATGAGATCACGAAATTTTGCAACCGCTTCCTTCATCTGCGCAGCAGACAAAACGGGATTTGCAATGAAAACGGTTTCGTACTGATTCATCTTGTTAAATGTTAATTAGTTAATCATTTTAATTCCCCTACATTGTTTTTAGGGACTGCAAAGATAGATATTTTTATTTATCCAACAATAATTATTGGTAGTTATGAATAAAGAATATCACTAGTGTCCGGTAAATCTTTTAAGATTCTTCGCTATCACTAAGATCTAACATGTTGTCATTGACAAAGTCAATTTTTTTTCAACGGTTTTGTCGAACATACGTCTCTGAACGTAACGCAGTGGAGTGAAAATCGAGTATTCATTATTAGTATTTCTCGACTCAAAAACCACACAACTCCACAACTCCACGACTCGACAATTTCATAAATGATTTTCGCACAATCAACACCCCCAATTAGACCTCTTTTTTGAAATCTGGATATTAATTCTTGATCGGGTATAGGATTTTTAAATAATAGCATTAATTTTGTACTAATGATGCCTATATCTTTAATACTAAAGTAGTAAACCCAAAGTATATGAAATCAAATCTTTTCACATTAGTTATAGTTGTTTTGTTTTTTACAAATTGCGACTCCCCAAAATCAAGATTGAGTAATTACTTTGTTGATAATGAGTGGTATATCGCCAACGAAGTATTCTTGCGAAATGACTCATCCGTATCAGCAAAATATTATGATTTTGAAAAAGAGATGCTTGTTGGAGATACTACATTTCCCATTATTCTAACCGACTCGATGATAATTTATACATTAGTACGAGAAAAAGGGGTCTATAATAATGGTAGAAATATGGTTGTAACAGGAGATACCATTATTACTGATACTGCTTTTTATGACTTTATTTACATTAACAACGAAGCAAAACTGATCTTATATCTTCAAAGCTTTCCTAAAATTTGTAATTCGAAAAATAAAATTAGCCCAAAACCAACCCATAATTTCCCTCGAGAAACGTTTGAAATTAGCGGGTATTCAATTGGTGACCTAATTGATCGTAACGTTCTAAAAACTAAAGGTATATATAACTACGATTCATATACTATTGAAGATTGCGAGTTGAAAGACAATAAGGATATTAAAATTAAACTGATTGGTTACAATCAAATATACTCCCTTGAACGTCATAATATTCCGGATTATCGAATTCACGACGCTACAAAGGTCATTAATAACAAGTTAGGAGTGCAACCAGAATATGTCCCCATGCGTCGCTGGCGAGAAAGTTCGGATTATGAATTTGAGTTCTATCGCTGGAGTGCTAAAGGAGTACGAATTAAATTGGAGCGAACTCGATATGTCGGGAAGGAATTGTATCGTAATTTGCTGGAAAACGAAAAGTGGGTTCTGTATTATGACGACGATGTGCAACGAACAATTATGATTGATCAATATCGAAATAGTACTCCTCAAAGTACAATAATTAACTAAAATTGTCCGAGAAAATACGTTCGTTCTATATAGAACAAGATTTATGAATTGATAAATTGTTTTCTGTATGACTTTCCATCATAAATAATAATGCCGTTAGGCATTAAAGACCGATAGAAAAGAAAATTAACCCCAAATAGCATGTCCCGTTGGGGACGTAAGAACAGATAAGCGGTTTGTGTTGAGAGATTAAGTTTTGTCTAGCATTAGTGTAATACAATTAAAAAGCGATGAGTAGTAAAATTATTAGCATATTGTATGGA
This sequence comes from Salinivirgaceae bacterium, assembly GCA_028709085.1. Lineage (GTDB taxonomy): Bacteria > Bacteroidota > Bacteroidia > Bacteroidales > Salinivirgaceae > JAAYQU01. The sequence goes on from JAQVXQ010000026.1 coordinate 15,809, forward strand.
GCTGGAGCAGTAGTTGTTTTGGTTGGTGCATACATGAAATTGGACGGTATTAAATATAGTTCGATTTTTTTTCTCGTTGGGATTGCCTTGGGGTCTGTGGCTAATGTGTTTCATACCAGTCTCCTAAAGAAGAAAATCAAAACGCTAGAGGCGGATAAATCACAATTGGAGCAAAGACTTAACAATTAATTAGATCAGTGACATTGGCTTTTAAATAAAACTCATCATTGAGTAGGTAGGATAGAAGGGTTTGTTAGGAAATTGTGCAATTTTAAATTATCTTTATCGGGTGGATTCAAAAATCGCCCCTAACCGGGCGACATTGCGTACCACCAACCATTATAATTGACATTATGCGTGTTAAATATTTACATATTTTATCTTCTCTTTATCGTTGCGATGGCAAGGGTCTCTACTCTTGTTGGCTATTTTGACGTTCCTCTCTTTCTTAATATTACATGGCTTTCAATAACTCCAAATAGTCGTGCAATAAAATTAGTAAACTCAATTTTCAAATCTTGTAAATTGAAATTATGGAAGGGATAATTTTTGATTATAAACATTTTTCGGTGAACGATGGCCCGGGAATTCGGTTAACCGTTTTTCTCAAAGGATGTCCGTTGCGATGCAAATGGTGTCACAATCCGGAGAGTTTTTCGTGTGCCATTGAGACTTGGAACCAGACCGATCATCTTGATGGACAGTCATTTTTGAGAAATATTCAAGTAGGCCAACAGGTTGATATTGAGTCATTAATGAAGGTTGTAATGGCAGACAGTCTCTTTTTTTCTAAATCGGGAGGTGGCGTTACCTTTTCGGGCGGAGAGCCCATGATGCAACCCGAATTTTTGGTCGAAGCGTTGAAAGAGTGCATAAAGCAAGGAATACACACCTGTGTCGATACTTCGGGATTTGCAAAAACGGGTCAATTCCGCTCCGTTTTAAAATACACCGACCTCGTGCTTTTTGATTTGAAAGTAATGGATAGCACAATCCATAAACAAATTACGGGCGTTGATAATTATTTAATATTGAACAATTTAAGTGTTGCTGTTCAGAATAAAGTGCCTGTTCGGATTCGAATTCCATTGATTCCTGACATAACCGATACACCATCGAATTTAGAGGCAATTTTGGAGTTTATTAAACCGCTCGATTCTATCCAAGGGATCGATTTGCTACCATATCACTCCATGAGTAAATCAAAACATGCTAAATTGAATATTGACTTTGCTATGGAAGGGGTTGAAAACTATCCTATTGACAAAGCAAATAAAATAGCGGACTATTTTCGGAAATGGTTTTCCGATGTTACCGTTGGAGGATGAGATGTACATCATAAAAAGTATTATTATCACTGTGACGAGCATTAAATCTATATGTTGTAAATAATTAAAAACGATCAATCATGAGAACTCGAATCGATACATTACGAACCCAAAGTTTAGAGACCAGATATTCTATATCCGACGAAAGAGCGATGTTGATGACCGAATATTATAAATCCATTGAGGGAAAACAGATTAGCGTTCCTGTAGCACGGGCCGAATCGTTTCGCTATTTAATGTCTCGAAAGAAGATTTATATTGGAGATCAGGAACTTATTGTTGGGGAACGAGGCCCAGAACCAAAAGCCACACCAACCTATCCCGAGGTTTCGCTGCATTCCATCGAAGATCTTGAAATTTTGCATAACCGTTCGAAAGTTTCTTTCTCCTCGACCGAACAAGTACGGCAGAATTATGCCACCATCATTACTCCATTTTGGGAGGGAAAAACCGTTCGCGATCATATTTTCTCAAATATGACTCCGCAATGGCTCGATGCTTATAATGCTGGTGTTTTTACGGAGTTTCAAGAACAGCGTGCTCCAGGTCATACGGTGGCTGGAACTAAAATATGGCACATGGGAATGGCGGATTTGAAAAAACATATTTCAGTAGTAAGAAACCGTCTGAACGCGTCCCTAAATTCAAATAATACGGAGAAGTTAGAGGAACTCGACGCCATGGAAATTGTTGCGGATACCATTATTATGTATGCAAATCGGCATGCTGATGAGTTGCAACGACAATTGTCGGTTGAAAATGATTCTATTCGACAAGGGGAACTTGAAAAAATGATGGCTATTTGTAGAAGAGTTCCTGAAAATGCTCCTGAAACGTTTCACGAAGCGCTTCAGCACTATTGGTTTATTCATGTTGGCGTTATTACGGAGTTGAATCCGTGGGATTCTTTTAATCCCGGACGATTGGATCAACATCTGTTTCCATTTTGGAAGCGCGAAATTGAGCAAGGTTCTTTAACGGTGGAGGATTCCAAAGAGCTATTGGAAGCATTCTGGATTAAGTTCAACAACCATCCAAGTCCGCCCAAAATTGGCGTTACGGCAAAGGAGAGCAACACATATACCGTTTTTTCGCTTATAAATTTGGGTGGGTTAACTCCCGACGGTCACGATGCAGTGAACGATTTAACGTTCCTATTGCTCGATGTAATTGAGGAGATGCGTATTTTGCAACCCAGCAGCATGGTTCAAATTAGTGAGAAAAACCCGGATTTATTCATTTTAAGAGCGCTGAAAATTGCTAAAACAGGTTTTGGCCAGCCCTCTTTTTTCAATACCGATACGATTATTCAACAACTTGAACGTCAGGGCAAAACAACGGTAGATGCCCGCAATGGTGGATGTAGTGGTTGTGTAGAAACCGGGGCTTTTGGAACGGAACGTTATATTTTAACCGGTTACTTTAATTTGAATAAGATTTTAGAGCTCACGCTACATAATGGCGTTGATGCACCAACGGGGAAAACAATAGGGCTACAAACAGGAAAACTTACTGATTTTGAGACGTTTGAGGATTTTTATACGGCATTCGAGAGACAGTTGCACTATTTTATCGACATCAAAATTGTGGGTAATAATTTTATTGAAAAGCAGTGGGCAACATCGATGCCGGCGCCGTTTTTATCCTTAATTATTGACGATTGTATCGAAAATGCACAGGATTATAATGCTGGCGGAGCCCGGTATAATACGAGTTATATTCAAGGCGTTGGGTTGGGAAGTATTGCAAATAATTTTGCATCAATCAAGAAGTATCTGTTTGATGATAAAAGCGTTACAAAAGAGAATTTGTTGCTGGCTTTGGCTTCTAATTTTGATGGACATGAAGCGTTGAGACATCGGTTTATATACGAAACACCAAAGTGGGGAAACAATGATAACGAGGCCGATCAGCATGCAGTTGCTGTTTTTAACTCGTTTTTCAATGCAGTCGATAATCGGGAAACTGCGCTCGGTGGGCGTTTCCGAATTAATATGCTTCCCACAACAAGTCATGTCTATTTTGGGAGTAAATTGGGAGCTATGCCCGATGGTAGAAAAGCCAAGATGCCACTGTCAGAAGGGATAAGCCCTGTTCAGGGAACGGATATTTATGGACCAACGTCGGTGATATTATCGGCCGCAAAAATTGACCATATCCGTACTGGTGGAACGTTGTTGAATCAAAAATTTAACCCTTCGTTCTTTGCAAATGAGAAAAATATGCGAAATTTGACGGCACTTATTCGTTCTTATTTTGCCATGAATGGTCATCACATTCAGTTTAATGTTGTAGAGGCGGAAACGCTGAGAAAAGCGAAGTTGAATCCTGAAAATTACCGTGATTTAATCGTTCGGGTAGCTGGATACTCTGATTATTTTAACGATTTAACACAAGAGCTACAGGATGAAATTATTCGTCGGACGGAACATGAAACTGTCTGAAATATAATGCATTATGAATAGTATTGAAATTAAATTTATGAAACGTATCGTTCTGTTTTTTGTCTTAGTATTGCAGTTTAATCTGATTCTGATTGCAAAAGATCCAACTTCTTTTGAGGTTTTGTCTAAAATCTCCGCCATTGATTCCATTAAATTGATTCAAGAAACTGAATATGGATCATCCATTTATATGGTTTGGGTTACTCAGTTTGTCGATCATGACAATCCCGAATTGGGAACGTTTCCTCAGCGAGTGGTGTATGAACATCGTTCGTTCGATCGCCCTGTGGTGGTGGTAATGGAGGGATATGGCATTTTTTCGTTTCGTTTAAGCGAACCTGCCAAATTATTGAATGCCAATCAAATAACCATTGAACATCGTTATTTTAAGAAATCGCGACCCAATGACTCCATTCCTTGGAGCACCCTGAATATAAAAAATGCGGCTGCCGATCAACATAAAATTATTGCGTTGTTTAAGCCTTTTTACAAGTCGAAATGGATCTCTACAGGCATTAGTAAAGGAGGACAAACGGCAATTTTTCACCGATCATTTTACCCCAGCGATGTAGATGTAAGTATCCCTTATGTTGCTCCGGTAAACTATTCCGACATTGATGAGCGTATTTTTAACTTTCTGGATACGGTGGAAACGGAGCTAGAGCGTTTAAAGATCAAGAATTATCAAATTGAGCTGTTAAAACGAAAAGCGAAGTTGATGCCCAAATTTAAAGAACTGATCAGCGAAAAAGGGTGGAATTTTTCTGTTTCCATCGATTCAGTTTACGATTTGGCTGTTTTTGAGTTTAGTTTTGCTTATTGGCAATGGGGCGGAAAAACAGAAATCCCTGATTTAAAAAGTGCCGATACCGTGCTGTTTGAGACGCTCGCCACAAGTGGCGCATTCCAGTTTTTTGAGGAGGCGAATGTTGAGAGTAACCGACCTTTTTTCTTTCAAGCCTTAACCGAGATAGGGATGTATGGCTATAAAACAGAACCGTTTCAAGAATATACCAAACTGAAGGGAATTTTGGGTTTTCAATTCACCTTACCGTTTGGTTATAAACAGATTAAATTTAATCCACAACCCATGCAAGTGGTGGATAAATGGGTGAAAACCCAAGGAGACAATATGCTCTATATTTATGGAGGGCAGGACGCATGGTCATCTACTGCTGCACAACCGGGAGAACAAACCAATAGCCGCCGATTTTTCAATCCCGGGGGCAATCACGCTACCCGTATTGCCTCTTTTCCCAAGGATATGCAAGATTCCATTATCTCCATTCTTGAAAGTTGGCTAGCATTGGAAATCGAACGGAAACCATAATTTATTGGGAATGGATATTTTGGTGGGGTGAATAGTGAGTAAGGGTTTTATTAGATTAGGTTGGTGGGATGGGGAGTAGTTTACTTCCCCATTTATTTGTTTTTCTTTTGGGAAATTTGACTTGGATATATATTGTTCGTTTTATGCTATCCAACAAATGGGAATCAAAACCGTCATTTTTTTGTGCAAAATCATTCTCTGATCTTTAAATTGAAAAAAGCTGCCGGAGGATTCCAAACGCCTTGTATCCTTTAGTTTCTGCTCAATTGTCCAATATTTATTCATCCAAAAAGCCTTTTTCTACACTCTCCTTAATGAGGTTTTCGGCATAATCCCACAATTTTGTTGAACCGTTTTTGATGCTTTTCTTCTTGTCGTACACCGTTTGATATTTTACGTCAAATTCTTTCCACGTTCCTCCGTTATTGGTTGCATTCTGTAACATAGGTTCAAGTTTGTCCAACGACTTTGCGAATTTCGCTTCATTGGTAATACCATCTTCAAATTCAATCCAAATTTTGATAAATTCTGCTGCTTGCTTTTCGGGTAGAATTCCAAAGATACGTTTGGCAGCTTTTAGTTCCTCCTCGGTATTATCGTGATTTTTATTTAGGTCGTATAAAAAGATGTCGCCGGTATCTATCTCTACGATATCGTGGATTAATACCATTTTTATCACTTTTAACAGGTCAATCTTTGCATCCGAATGTTCACTTAAAACCATTGCCATCATTGCCAAATGCCAACTATGCTCCGCATCATTTTCGTTTCGGTCGCTTTTAAACAATTTTGTTCGTCTTTGGATATATTTTATTTTATCAATTTCTTTGATAAACTCTATTTGCTTTAATAAATTTTCTTTCATCATTTTTGAATCGCTTTTCTTTAGTTTATTGCCAACGATCACACAAAATCGATTGCACGATTTTGTGTGTAGTGCTTGCAAGAAAACGCCAATTGCTGCGTTATGCTTGTCTTCAAAACAGTCATTTACGAAGAGTAAAATCCTGTTTTTCAGTCTTTGCATGCCTTGCACTTGACGCCTTCTTATCAAGCACTTGAAAAAACATGCGTTTTCTTGCAGGCACTATGTAAGTTAACATTCTAAAAGTATTTAGAAAATCGGAGATAAACAACTCTTCTTGATTCATAATACGACAATGGTTTTTTTTTTGTAGAAACGAAAATCGAAATCATTGTTGAAATTGATCTTTAGTTGGGTGTTATTTGTGTTTACATTGCTAAATTTGCATTAAAGGAGTTGATCTTGATAATGCATAACGTTACACAAAATCAGAATGAACAATCTATATCAATATATAACGGAGCCAAGGTGGAGAGAGGTATTAAACAATGAATTTCACAAGCCTTATTTTCGCAAACTTGAGGAGTTTGTAACTCTTGAGCGTCAAAAAACGACTGTTTTTCCGCCCGAAAAGGAGGTTTTTGCGGCTTTTAACGCAACTCCATTCGATAACGTAAAGGTTGTAATTCTTGGTCAGGATCCTTATCATGGCGAAGGTCAGTCGCATGGTTTGTGCTTTTCGGTTCGCAATGGAATACGTAAACCGCCCTCGTTGCTGAATATTTTTAAGGAGTTGAAATTGGATTTAGAGATTCCCATTCCTGAGCAGGGCAATTTGCTTAAATGGTGTGCGCAAGGCGTTTTGTTGTTAAATGCAACGTTGACCGTACGTGCTCATGAAGCCGGATCGCATCAAAAACAAGGGTGGGAGACGTTTACCGATGCTGCCATTACACTGCTCTCTGAACAGCGTTCCGGAATTGTATTTTTGTTGTGGGGTGCATATGCGCAAGCAAAAGAGCGGTTGATTGATACGGAAAAGCATTTTGTATTAAAAGCAGTTCATCCATCGCCACTTTCGGCGCAACGGGGATTTTTTGGCTGCAAACACTTTTCGAAAACCAATGAAATTTTAAAAAGTATAAAAAAAGAGCCCATTGATTGGACTCTTGATTCTATGCCGACTCTATTTTAAAGTTCTATAAAAATGGGATCACGTTTTCGAGTGCAACTCTGCGCGAACCTTTTATTAAGATAGTGCTATTTGTAATCGGATTCTCCTTTAAATAGACCATAAAGTCGTTAAGCGTAGCATATATGTTTACCTCTTTTTGGCTAATATCGGAAAAGTTCTCTCCAATTAAATAAACATTTCTGAACCCCGATTCTTCAATTAACTGAGCTAAAACATCGTGTTCGCGTTGCGTAAATTTACCCAATTCCAACATTTCACCTAAAATTAGCACCTTGTTATCACTAGGGATTTTATTGAAATTAGTAATGGCCAACTTCATTGACGAAGGATTTGCATTGTAGCAATCGATAATCAATTCATTTGTCTCTGTCTTTTTATACTGCGATCTATTGTTTTGTGGGGTGTAGGATTCAATGGCCTCTTTAATTTGAATGTCATCGATCTCGAAATAGTCGCCAACACAAACCGCTGCCAATGAATTTTCGAAATTGTGTATTCCAACTAATTGCGTTGTAATATGTTGGTTGTCGTTGTCCCAATTTATTTTTTTCTGATCTGAACTCATATCACCGACTGAAACCCATGAGAAGTCAACAAAAATAGGATTGTCGTGGATGATTCCCTGACAGTGGGTGAATTTTGATGTTCCGTAATGGACCGTTTTTCTTGGCGGACGAAGATCTTCAAGTAGCTCATTATCGGAGTTGACGAAAGCAACGCCATTTCGGTTGTATAGATATTGATACAATTCTCCTTTGGTTCGCTGTATGTTTTCAAACGATTTAAACGTTTCTAAATGCGCCTTTCCAATATTGGTAATAATTCCATAATTGGGTTTTGCAATGGCACATAAAAGTGCAATGTCGCCCAATGCGCTTGCGCCCATCTCTATTACCGCAAATTCATGTTCTGCAGTAATTCCAAGAATTGATAAGGGAACGCCAATATGGTTGTTTAAATTCCCTTGGGTAGAATATGTCTTGTATTTTTTAGATAGTATGCTTGCTATCAATTCTTTAGTTGTTGTCTTGCCATTTGTTCCGGTAATGGCTATTATTGGAATGTCAAAATGGTCGCGGTGATGCTGTGCTAAATCTTGTAATGTGTTTAACACATTCTTTACCAATATATAACGTTTGTCAACCGCTATTTTCGGATCATCAACAATTGCATATTTGTTGGTTTTTAGAGCTTCTTCAGCATATTTGTTTCCATCAAAATTGGGTCCTGTTAAAGCGAAAAACAGTCCGCCTCGTCCATCTATACGACTGTCGGTATTAATTATGGGTGTTTTCTCGAATATCTGATATAAGGAACGAATATCCATAGGGCTCTTTGTATATATAATTATCGATTATCTACCAAATTTATTATTAAATATGATCAAATCAAAACGAACACCCATTAAATCGCATTTAATTTACGAGTAATTCTGTATTTGGTGATATGTAATTTCAATAATTATTTGTAAATGTGTTTTATATACGTTGAATTTTATATTGAATTTACAATTAAACAGTTTATTATAATCTATGGTACATGTAGGGTCGTTTCCATGTTTTTTTGTATTTTTGTGCCTTCTCAATCATTGAATATATGGACGATTATTATTCGAAAATCCAGGCGGTAAATTTATAAACTTAATCGGAGTGTCGTGGAAAAACCTTCGATTTAATCGGAGACGACTATGATTAATTTTTGGAAAAGCAGCGCTAACAGTTTTGAGAAAACAGACACAATTACACGACATTGTTGGGTTGATGTTACAAATCCCACACAAACCGAGATTGGGTTTTTATCAAACCGCCTTAAAATCCCCATTGATCTTATTCAAGACGTTTTGGATATTGACGAACGATCGCGTGCCGAACTTGACGAAGGGTGGTTTTTCCTAATTATCCGCATTCCTTTACATCAGGAAGATAATCGCATTCCTTATATTACTGTGCCATTGGGGATTTTTATTTCGCGCAATGCTATAGTAACCATTTGTGCTTATGAGAATGAGATTGTTCGAAATTTAATTCACTTAGCTAAGTTGTTTAAAATATCGACTTTAGAGCCTTCAGGTTTTGTATTGCAAGGGTTTTTAATTTCGGCGATGTGGTTTTTACGATATTTGAAACAAATCAACATTCATATTAATATGATTGAGCGTGAGCTCGAAAAATCGACGCGGAATAAGGAGCTTCAATATATGTTGCGGATGGAGAAATGTCTGGTCTATTTTATTAGCAGTTTGCGTGCCAATGCTTTGGTTTTAGAGCGTGTGCGAAATAGTAAGATTGCTCAAAATCAAGATTTTGACGAAGATTTACTAGAAGATGCCATAATTGAAAATCGTCAAGCCATCGAAATGGCGAATATATACAGCGATATTCAAAGCGGAATGATGGATGCTTTTGCCTCGGTAATTGGCAATAATCAGAATATGATTATGAAGCAGTTAACGTTGGTAAGTATTATTTTAATGATTCCTACTTTAATTGCAAGTCTTTATGGAATGAATGTTCCCAATGGTTTAGAAA
>JAQVXQ010000027.1 GCA_028709085.1 Salinivirgaceae bacterium
TAAAATGGCGTTCAAAGGAGGACTCTCCTTTAACCTTGCCGATGTTATTGTTCCTGCAGCCAAAGATGTCCTTGTAAAAGAGGGATATGCGAAAGTTGACGAAGTAACAATGCAATACAACAACGGTTTTATCACAAATAACGAAAGATACAATCAAGTTGTTGACGTATGGACACATACAAATGCTAAATTAACACATATTCTTCTCGAAGAACTAACGAAAGATAACCAAGGATTCAACTCTGTATATATGATGCTTGACAGCGGTGCAAGGGGTTCAAAAGAACAAATTCGCCAGTTAAGTGGAATGAGAGGTTTGATGGCAAAACCACAAAAAAGTAGTGCTGCAGGTTCGGAAATTATAGAGAACCCTATTCTATCAAACTTTAAAGAGGGACTTTCTGTACTTGAGTATTTTATTTCGACCCATGGTGCTCGTAAAGGTTTGGCCGATACTGCACTAAAAACAGCCGATGCGGGATATTTAACTCGACGACTTGTGGACGTTGCTCAAGATGTTATAATTAATGAATCCGATTGTGGAACCCTAAGAGGACTTCCAGCAACAGAAGTACGAAAAGGCGACGAATTAGTTGAAAGTTTATACGAAAGAATACTAGGCCGTTGCTCTGTGAATGACGTATATAACCCACTTACAGGTGAGCTAATCCTTGCTTCAGGTGATTTAATCACCGAAGAGATAGCAGCAACAATAGAAGTTTCTCCTGTAGAACAAGTGGAAATACGTTCAGTATTAACCTGTGAATCAAAAAGCGGAGTTTGTGCAAAATGCTATGGTAGAAACCTATCAACCAACAAAATGGTACAAATAGGAGAAGCCGTTGGTGTTATTGCTGCTCAGTCGATTGGAGAGCCGGGAACACAGCTTACGTTACGTACATTCCACGTTGGAGGTATTGCATCAAACATTGCTGCCCAATCAGGGATTACGTCAAACTATAGCGGTATAGTAGAGATCGATGAATTAAAATCGGTGCCTTTTACGGAGGTAAATGGAGCTAAATACGATATCGTTATCGGACGTTTAGCTGAAATGCGAATTATAGATAGCAATACAAAACTAACCTTATCGACCAGTGCCATTCCATACGGTGCCAAACTCTATATTCAAAATGGACAAGAAGTTCAAAGAGGAACACGCATTTGCGAATGGGATCCATATAACGCAGTAATTGTTGCCGAAAAGGATGGTAAAATTACATTTTCAAATGTAATAGATGGCATTACTTATCGGGATGAATCGGATGATCAAACAGGATTTAGAGAGAAGGTTATTATCGAAACACGTGATAAAACTAAAAACCCTGAAATCAGACTCGTAAATAAAGCTGGTGAACTTGTTAAAACATACAACTTACCTGTGCGTGCACACATAGCTGTAAACGAAAACGACGAAGTAAAACAAGGTGACGTAATCGTTAAAATTCCAAGAGTATTAGGAAAAGCAGGTGATATTACAGGAGGTTTACCACGAGTAACCGAATTATTTGAAGCAAGAAATCCATCAAACCCAGCTGTTGTATCAGAAATTGACGGTGAAGTGGAATTTGGGAAAATAAAACGAGGCAATCGAGAAATTGCTGTAAAATCTCGTACTGGCGATATTCGCAAATACCTAGTCCCACTTTCTAGACAAATACTTGTACAAGAAAATGACTATGTACGCGCTGGAATCTCACTATCTGATGGTGCAATAGCCCCAGCAGATATCCTTTCAGTACAAGGGCCTACCGCCGTTCAAGAGTATATTGTAAACGAAGTTCAAGAAGTTTACCGTATGCAAGGAGTGAAAATCAATGACAAACACTTTGAAGTTATTGTTCGTCAAATGATGCGTAAAGTGGAAATTATTGATGCTGGAGATACCATCTTCCTTGAGAAACAACAAATTGACAAACACGATTTAATCGAGGAAAATGATTCAATCTATGGCAAATTTTATGTTCTTGATGCAGGCGATTCTCAAGTTCTAAAACCCGGTCAAATTGTATCTTTACATCAATTAAGAAATGAAAACTCAAATCTTAAACGTAGAGACCTTAAAACAATTACGGTTAGAGAAGTTCAGCCAGCCACTGCTCGACAGGTGCTCCAAGGAATAACAAGAGCTGCACTACAAACAAAATCGTTTATTTCAGCAGCTTCATTCCAAGAAACAACGAAAGTGCTTAATGAGGCAGCCATACGCGGTAAGGTTGACACATTAAATGGATTGAAAGAAAATGTAATTGTTGGACATTTAATTCCTGCAGGAACTGGTGTGAGAAAATACACCAACTATATTGTAGGAAGTAAAGATGAGTTAGAAATGCTTCCTCCTACAAAAAGAGAGCGATCTAAATCAAAAGTTCAATAAAAAAACTTAATAATATGTTAAAGGGTCGAGAGAAAATTTTCTTGACCCTTTTTTATTTATATTTGTTTCTATTTTATAACTTAACACATAACACAAAAAGAAAAACATGGAAAATAAAGACCAACAAGGTAAATTAAATATTCAACTAAGTGACGAAATAGCACAAGGAACCTACTCAAACCTTGCCGTAATAAGCCACTCTCCAGCAGAGTTTGTTGTCGATTTTGTTAGAGTAATGCCAGGAATTCCTAAAGCCCCTGTAAAAGCGAGAATCATTTTAACTCCTGAACATGCAAAACGTCTTTTAATGGCATTGCAAGATAATATCAAAAAATACGAAACAATAAATGGTTCCATTAAAATTCCCGATGGAAATCCACAAAATTATCCTACAAATTTTGGTTCCTCATCAGGAATGGCCTAATAAACAAAATCAGACTGAAATTGTTATACAGATTAATATAAACCTAATCCAAAATGTCATGAAATCACTAAAAAAATTATTTACCTTATTATTAATATCTGGGATCGCATTTACATCATGCGATGGCGTTATTGACCCAATTGCTTTAAACCCTCAAGACGCGGAAGAATTAAAAAATGATGCAATACAAAACGCTAAAGCTGATGAAACTGCTGGAGGAGCCTTGCAAATAATCTCTTCCTATGGGATTTCAGAAGACTGGTCGAAAAAATCAGACGAAAATGATCCTATAGTAGAGTATGACCCAACAACATTTATTGTAACGATAACTTACTCATATGGAGGTTTTATTAAGATTGATTGGGACAAGGAGCCAACATGGAATGCCGTTGACTTAAAAGGAGTCGTTGATATTAACAACATCAATCAAAATAACGCCGCTTTAAATGCAGAGGGAATGCTTATTGAAAAAGGAGGTACAATAACAGAATCCACATTACACATTAATGGTACTTGGACAATAACTATTCAAAACGCTGTAACTACAATGGAGATGGATAGAGTGTTTGAGACATATTCTTCTCAAGGAGAAAATCCTGCTGGTGAAGGTTTTGCGATTTGGGGGACATCTACGTTAACCTACGGAAATAAAACAACCAAAACTAAAATACTTGAAGCCGAAAAATTAATCCAATATTTGTCATGCGCCTATCCCCAACAAGGAATTTCATACTTAGAAATTGTCGGAACTAATAAATCGATAACAACAGATTATGGGATTGATGAAAACGGAGTCAGCAACAATAAGTGCGATCCATGGGTAAATCTAACCCTTAAAATTGGAGGTGCAACAATAACCGTTAAAATAGATCTTTCGAAATAACATATAGATTATTATAAAAAAAGCTGCCATTGGCAGCTTTTTTTATCTCAAAAATTAAAGGAATTTTGCTCCAAAATCTAATAAAATTGTGAATTACATGAACATTAGGTAGTTGAATAAGCTATTTTCATTATATTTGTAAGTCATAAAATGAATCGCCATGCCAAAAATATTAATAATAGTTTTATGTTTTATCATACTATGGGGGTGTGATCAAACAAATCAACAAGGAACAACGGGTTCAAAATCAAGAAACAATGAACTTGTAGATACAATCAACTCAACTCAGATACTAAACATTAATGACAACTTGTTTAGCATTCCTTCTCCACATCAAGTCTCTAAAATATTAATCGATCTCAAAATCGAATACAATCCAGAAATCCTTAATCCGACCCAAAACACACGGAAGTATAGTAATAGCTACAAAAAAGCACTTAACTTAGGGGTTTATGGCGCTGATCTTGGGTATGTCAATTTATACGAGAAAACACAAGAGGCTATAACCTACTTTTCAGTAATTAAAATCTTAGCCGAAGAACTTGACATTTCAAATGCTTTTAACAAAGAAACCATTAAAAGCATCGAGAAAAATCTCACAAACCAAGACTCATTATTACACCTATTATCAAATTCGTATCAAGACATTGATCTATTCTTAAAAACAAACGATCAGGAACATACTGGCGTTCTAATTCTAGCTGGAGGTTGGATAGAAAGTATGTTTATGCTTACACAATTTGCCATAAATACCAACAACCAGCAATTGTGTACCCGAATTGGAGAAAACAAACATCCACTTTCCAACTTGATTAAAATTCTTTCTAAATACACTGAAAAAAATAAAATTTATCAAACATTGGTTGACAAGCTCATAACCTTACAAGAGTTATACGACAATATCGAAGTAAATTACACCTATGAATATTCTGAAACCCATCCCGAACAGAAAATAACAAAAATTTACAGCAAAACCGAAATTACTATTTCAAAAGAAGATTTAAAGAAAATCACAACCGAAATATCAAACATTCGTAACTTCGTGATATTATAAACTATAAAAACATGAAACATATATTTATACTGTTCACTCTCCTATTTTCAAATGCTATATATGCACAAGTTACCAATGTTGAAAATCAGGTGCGAAGTTATCTTGAAGACTCTTACATTTCAGATGGACAAATATATAGGGTAATGTTAAATTATGAAGAAGAGGGAGAATTTGATGTTACACTCTTTGGAGGAACTCAATATCGCATAGCCTTCTCCTCCACCCTATCACAAGCAAACCTCATTTTCACCGTTATCGATTTCGAACAAAACGTACTTTTCACCAATCAAGACTTTGACAATACTCCATACTGGGATCTATTATTCACAAGTACAATCGATTGTAAAATTCAAGTGAAAATTGAAGATAAACAGAATAGATCAGGAATTGCAGTAATAATGATTGGGTATAAATAAAACTCAAAATGAGTGAACGCATTCTAAAAGCTTTAATGCATTTATTTGCCATCATATCACAACCACAAATTGATGGTAGTGATAGACGGCAAGTTGTACGCTCATTCCTAGAATTACTTCTTAACCAAGAACTTGTTGAAGAATACCTGAGCTTGTTTGATAACTATTACAACATTTACCAAGAAAAACAGAGTATCAAAGACAAGCAAAAGAAAAACTTATCGTTAAGTTCGGTCAAGGTTTTAAAAATTTGTCACGAAATAAATTTAGAGTTAACTCAACAACAAAAGCGAATTGTTCTATTTCGTTTATTGCAATTTATAAAAACTGGCGTTGAAATAAGCGATCAAGAATTTGAGTTTGTCAAAACAGTTTCGGATGCTTTCCACATCGATGCCGACGAATTTATAAAAATAAAAGCCTTTATACTGTACGACTTTGACCGACTTCCCAATAGTCGCCAATTACTCATGATTGATGACTTCCCAGAAGATCCTGATACGTTGGTTCATCACGTACGAGTATCTGGCATTAAAGGTCAAATACGAGTTTACAATCTAGAATCCGCCTCCATGTACGTTATGCGTTACATGGGTGACGATGAGTTGTACTTAAATGGCCAATTAATCCAATCCAATGATGTTTATGTTCTATCATTTGGGACCTCAATTAGGGGTACACGAGTAAGACCCATATTTTACTCCGATATCGTAAGTGTTTTTTATTCCACCAATGATAAAGAACGAATATTATTCGAAGTTGAAAATGTAAGTCACCGATTCCCCTCCGGCAAAATTGGGGTTCACTCGGTAAATTTCAAAGAAACAAGTGGCCATCTCATTGGAATTATGGGAGCATCCGGAGCTGGAAAAACCACTCTTCTCAACATCTTAAATGGCATTTCAAAGCCCACAACTGGGCATGTGAAAATTAATGGATACGACATTCATTCGCAAAGCAAAAATATAGAAGGATTAGTTGGTTATGTTTCGCAAGATGATCTTTTGATTGAAGAACTAACCGTATTTCAAAACCTCTTTTTAAACGCACGACTGTGCTTTGGAGGAATGAAACCATTACAATTAATGAGAAAAGTGCTCAATATTCTGCATGATCTTGGACTTTTTGAAATCAAAGACTTAATTGTAGGTTCCCCACTAAACAAAAAAATCAGTGGCGGTCAACGAAAACGACTGAATATTGCATTAGAACTAATACGCGAACCCGCCGTTTTGTTCCTCGATGAACCCACAAGCGGCTTATCGTCAAGAGATTCCGAGAATATAATGGCGCTTTTAAAAGACCTTACTTTAAAAGGCAATCTTATTTTTACTGTAATCCATCAGCCATCGTCGGATATTTTTAAAATGTTTGACAATTTACTTCTATTAGATATTGGTGGTTTTATGATCTATTACGGCAATCCGGTGGATAGCATAATTTATTTCAAGAGTCGCGTTCATCATGCCGACTGGAACGATAGTGAGTGTAGATTGTGTGGGAATGTAAACTCCGAACAAATTTTTAATATCGTAGAGTCCGTTATTGTTGACGAATACGGAAATTTAACGAAATCGAGGAAAGTTCCACCAACAGAATGGTACGCAAAATACTTGATTTCCAAGAATAAGCTGGATATCAACCCCAATGAATATTATGGTAAAATACCCGAAATTGAATTTAAACCGCCAAACAAGTTTATTCAATACAAAGTATTTACAATTCGTGATATTTTATCCAAACTTTCCAATGTTCAGTACCTGATAATAAACTTCATAGAAGCCCCGGTATTGGCTTTTATGTTGGCATTTATTATAAAATACTTCCGAGTCGACGAAACTCTTCAAAAAGGATATACTTTGTTTGATAATTCAAATCTACCCGTTTATATATTCATGTCGGTTATTGTAGCCATTTTTATAGGTCTAACGGTTAGTGCTGAAGAGATTATTAAAGATCGTAAAATTCTGAACCGAGAACAGTTTCTACACTTAAGCTGGTTTAGCTACTTAGCAAGCAAAGTTTCCGTTTTAATGGTCATAAGTGCTTTCCAAGCGCTCACGTTTACGATAATAGGAAATTACATTATGGAAATCCATGGTATGTTTTTCCAATATTGGTTGGCTCTATTTACCGCTTGGATTGGAGCTAATTTAATGGGGCTAATTATATCTGATAGCTTTAAAACGGTGGTTACCATCTATATACTAATCCCCTTCTTAGTGATACCACAGTTAATATTATCAGGAATTATTGTTCCGTATGATAAACTGAATCCTAAAATCTCAGCCCCTTCAACAATTCCATGGTATGGCGAAATAATTACAGCTCGATGGGCTTACGAGGCATTAGCGGTTTACCAATACAAAGAAAACAAATTTGAAAAAGAACTTTTCCCATACGATAAAGTTCTGTCCACGGCTACGTATAAAAAAGATTATTGGATAAAATCAATTAAAAATAAATTAAATTTTGCAAATCAAAACTTTACCGATTCAACGAAAAACAACGAAGTGAAAAGAGCCTTAATGCTCATTCAGACAGAAATTAAAAAAGAATTGGAAACAAATAAAACCTATGCATTTCCAGACATTGGATTGTTAAATATACGTTTGTTTGACTCAACAATGAATAAACGAACATTGGATTACCTAAATAAGCTCTCTTCCTACTACATTAATTTATACAACAGAACGAATTCAAGAAAAGACAATATTATTCAACACTTCGAAGATAGTTTAGGTCGTGAGTACATCGCGATGAAAGAGAAATATACAAACCGTAGTTTAACAGAATTTGTTAGAAACTCAAACAGCTTAGATCGGATTATAGAATATAAAAACTCTTTACAACAAAAAATAGATCCTATTTATAAAGACCCAGAAGGTAAATTCGTTAAAGCCCATTTCTATGCTCCTTTTAAACAAGCTTTTGGGCAATATTACCCTACATATTGGGTAAATATTATTGTATTATGGGGAATGAATTTATTGTTATTTTTAGGCGTATACTATAGGGTAATCCACCGATCAATGGCATGGGTTGCCAAAATGCACGAAAAATTACTAAGGAAAAACGACGAATAAAATAGACGGTTTGTTTGTTTTTGAAATACTAAAATAAATCTACAAAAGCAACGAATTTCAAAGGAATACTTGTTGATTTATTGAGGTGTTACGTCGGCAAATTCTCGACAATTTTCACTCTTCTCCCACAGATTGCTAATCACCATTAAGATTTAACTTATGCATTAAATGATTTATAGTGTCTCGGGATATTCATTAGCCTTTTAATATCAAAAACTCACCTAAATAAAAAGAAGCCGATTGATTTTCCTCATAACCTTAGGACTAAGTTAATGAAGAAGTATCGGTTCAAACTTAGGTGAAAAACACAAGAAGCAATTGCAATGTAAAAAAGGAAATCAACACAAAAATGGCCCTAATTAAGATTAGAGCCATTTTTGTAAGAGTAAAGATTATTCTTCGATTTCACACATTTTAAATGGGATCTTAATAATTGACTGATAATCCTCACCGGCTTCCAACATATCCTCATCATCTTCTTCGTAATACCAGTTAATGATCACTTCGTGACCACTTTTATAAATCGCCTCTAGTTTTTTAAACACATCTAAAATGCACTTAGAAGAACTAGTATTGAAATATTCAAGCTGAATATCAACAGTTGTAAGCTTTGCAGGAGTAGTTAAATAACTATCAAGCCAGTCAATTAATGATTTGTAAAACTCTATTGAATTCTCAGGAATTGAACGACCCTTGATTTCAACTAGACCCGTTGTTGCATCGAAATGAACTGTAGGCGTCTTTGGTGTCCCTTCAATTTTAATTGGTTCCATATATTAAACTCAGTTTTGATTAATATTTATCTGTAATTTAAAAAATGCTGTTTCTTTAACAAACGGTTTAAAACTATATATATATTTGTTATTTGCTTTTCTTGCTATATCTATCATTCCAAGTCCTCCCCCTCCTTTTGACGAAAACTCTTGATTGGTAAGAATTTTCTTGTAATAATCTTTCAATTCGTCTTTGGAAAACCCATTTATCGATTCAATATGATTTGCAATTTCGGGAATTTTTTCCTCTTTTACAAAATTACCCGTCACGATTGAGTAATATTTATCCGTTTTAAACAACTGAATCGAACAAAAGCGAATATCTTCATTTATTGAACCATTCAAATGAATCGTCATTGAATGATGAAATAGATTTTGAACAGACTCAACACAAATATAATATATTTTCTTGTATACCTTGATATCAATATCCATTTCATTGAGCTTAGTCTCAATATCCTCAAGCAAAATTGTAATTTTTGATGAAGTAAGTTCTCCTTGAAATGAAAAAAGTATTTCGCCGGAAAAATCAACTTTTATGAAGCTATTGATATCTACTTCCATTTTAAGCCCTTAATTATAGCAAATATAAGAAAACTATTTTATTGAATCCTATTTTATATAAATTGTTTTTATACATTTCACTATTATTCAATTGTGCTTCAAATTATTTACCTTCTGCAAATAAACAACATAATTTTGAAATTAACGGTTTTGACTGTCCAAATTTTCCATGGAATAATAGCTTTAGCCTAAAATATATGGTAAAAATAAGATTTTGGACACTAGGGATACTAATTTATGGGGTATCCAAAAATCATTTTCCAGAGCTGTTGCTTTTAAAATTTTGATAGAACGAATTCAAAACCACTCTATTTTATAGCTATTAATAAAAAACATACGATGATATTTCCATGAATTCATAAAAAAAGAGTATCATTGGATGAACTTTAAAACAGTAGGAGTAATAAAGATTACTTTGTTATCCTGTCGCATACGATTCTGCACTACTGGCACGTCTTTTGGAGAAATTCACGCCAGCCATATTACGCATTATTTTACTATGGGAAAAACCATTATAAAATCACGAAACTTAACTATGCGCATTATGCAATAATATATAAAGTCATGTCACATTAAATATCAAATACGACAGCTTACCACAATTTACATTGAAATTAAAAAAACACGTTCTGAAATTTTTATTTCGCTTCAAAATATAAACAAATACCACATAAACCTAAATATTAATATACAACGTAATAATAAAAAAACAAAATCGACTAATTATGATAAGAACATTACTCCTAGCAACAATCATATTGATATTTACATCTTGCAACATGCAGTCTGGATATAAAATAACAATTAATGGCACAAAAGAACTCTCAGGAAAAATTTATTTGCAACAAGAGGTCAACAAGAAAATATCTGTAATTGATTCCACAGATATCGTAAATGGAGTAGCCGTATTTACTGGTTTTACAGAACAGCCTGACTTACACCTAATTAGCCACAATGACAATAAGTCGAAACTTCGATTATTTGTCGAAAACTCTACTATAACTGTAAATTATCGAACTGATTCTGTTGAGCTAAGTGAAATAATTGGTTCGAAAACCCATGATTTATACACCCCTTTTGCAGTAAAAATCGCTCAGTTTGATAAAAAACAACGTGAATTATATATTGATTACCAGGCACAAAAATCGACAAACAACTCGAATGAGATGAAAATCATAGAGAATAAAGTTTCCGCAATTTATGAAGAGCAACAAGAATATACAAACAATTTTGTAGAATCGAACATAGCCTCGGTTGTTTCATTATATGTGATTCGATGGTATTTGATTTATGACTTAGATTACGATAATCTCTCCAAGTTTCTTTCAAAAACGCCCGAAAAAACGAAAAAGACAGCTATATATTCCGATTTAAACAATCGATTACAAATACTCTCAAAAACGAGAATTGGCAATATTGCCCCCGAATTTACAATGAATGATATGGACGATAATCCATTATCTTTGAGCGGTTTGCGTGGAAAAGTAGTATTGATAGACTTTTGGGCTTCATGGTGTGGTCCATGTCGAAGAGCCAATCCTGATTTGGTTAAACTCTATGAAAAATATAAGGATTATAATTTTGAAATTATAGGGGTATCTTTGGATAATGATAAAGAAAAATGGCAGAAAGCCATTGCAGCTGATAGCTTATCATGGTTACATGTATCCGATTTAAAGGGTTGGCAAAATGCAGTAGGACAAACCTATGGTGTAAACTCAATTCCACACACAATACTAATCGATGATAAAGGACAAATTATTGGGAATAAAATGTCGCACGAGGAGTTAAAGGAAAAACTAGAACAACTCTTCAAATAAAAAGCAACTTTATATATCGAAATAACGATTTCTAGATGACTATGTTATCTCATGTAGGAGTGGTTAACAACAAGAACAAATAATAGAACATGAACGGAATTTTATATTTAATCCCTACGCCTATTAGCGACGAAGAAACCATAGAAACAATAACCGCTGACACAAAACAGTTATTGCCTCAATTAAAATACTACGTTGTGGAAAACATTCGCACCGCTCGTCGTTTTCTCAAATCAGTTGACAAAAGTATCAATATTAACAGGATAACTTTTTTTGAAATTGGCAAAAATGTAAATGCAATAGAAGAGGAACGTATTGTTAAGCTCTTAAAGGATGGGAATAACATTGGACTAATGTCAGAAGCGGGCGTTCCTGGGGTTGCCGATCCCGGTTCTGTTATTGTAATGGCGGCTCACAACGCAGATGTTAAGGTAATGCCCTTAGTTGGAGCATCATCAATTCTATTGTTATTAATGGCGTCGGGACTCAATGGGCAGCGATTTGCCTTTCATGGATACCTTCCTGTAAAACCCATGGACCGACAAAAAACACTCAAGGAAATTGAGCGAGAATCGTCGTTGTACAATCAAACCCAAATATTTATAGAAACACCCTACCGCAATCAACATATGTTTAACGATATCGTGAAAACGTGTAGTAACGGAACATTGCTAACCCTTGGCTATGACATAACAGGTAAGGAACAGATCCTAAAAACAAAAACCGTTGAATCATGGAAGAAAGAAAAAATCGAATTTCAGAAAAAACCTGCTATATTTGCTCTATTAGCACATAAAAACTAGACATATGAAACAAGAATTAACATTTGATTTCGTAAAAAGCCTTCCAAAGGCTGAACTACATTGCCATCTCGATGGTTCACTCCGTGTTGACACCATTATAGAATTAGCAAAACAATATGACGTTAAACTTCCAGTGGAAGGTCGCGAAAAACTTGCAAAATATGTACAGGCAGGTGAAAACTGCAAATCGCTTGTGGATTACCTAAAAGCATTTGATGTAACCTGTTCTGTTCTTCAATGGGAAGAAGCCTTAGAGAGAGCAACTTATGAACTTGCGGAAGATTGTGCAGAGGAGAATATCCGATATTTAGAAATTCGCTTTTCACCTGTTTTACACTTGGAAAAAGGATTGAAAATGACACAGGTAATCGATTCTGTTCTTCGAGGAAAAGATAAAGCAGAGCGTAGTTTAGATATCAAAATTGGAGTTATCATATGTGGTTTACGGCATATGAGTCCCGAAGTATCTTTGACGCTTGCGGAACTCAGTGTGGCCTATAAAAACAGAGGCGTTGTGGGTTACGATCTTGCCGGCGACGAGTATAACTATCCTGCAAAAGACCATAAAGAGGCGTTTTATCTAATCATCAACAACAACATTAACACAACCGTGCATGCGGGAGAAGCTTCTGGACCAGAGAGCATTCACCAAGCCCTTCATTGGGTTAGAGCAAATCGGATTGGACATGGTACTCGACTGCGTGAAAGTGGCGATTTGCTGAACTATGTGAACGACCACCGAATTCCATTAGAGATGTGTATCACCTCAAATGTCCAAACAAAAGCGGTTGAATCCTATGGAAAACATCCCCTAAAATTCTATTTCGACTACGGTTTGCGAGTTACAATTAATACCGATAATCGATTGGTATCCAACACAACACTAACCAAAGAGTATATGATTGCCATTGAGAAATTTGGTTTTACGCCCGACGAATTAAAGTATTTAATTCTAAACGGTTTTAAATCCGCATTCTTGTCGAACAACGAAAAAGTTAAAATTCTAACACGCATAACGTTAGAACTGGAGGCGAAAGGACTGAAAATTCGTAGAGACTACAATTAATAAGAATAACAATAAGAAATCATGAAAGTAAAAACACTGATTGTAATGGGAATAGCCCTTCTTGGAATGACCTCATGTAATAACCAAAAAGAGGAAATTGCTTCTGAATTCAACTATGTTGCCGATCGATTTTACGATTTGCAAGTATTAAGATACCAAGTTCCAGAATTCGAAAAAATTGACTTAAACACAAAACAATTTCTATATTGCCTTCAAGAAGCAGCACTATGGGGACGGGAAATAGTTTATGATCAAAATTATCGATATAACATTCAAGTTAGGCGATCCCTAGAAGCAATAATTGAGAATTACAAAGGCGATATTAACGATCCCGAATATCAAAACTTAGTTAAATATGCCAAACGTATTTGGTTTAGCAACGGAATGCACCACCATTATGCCAACAAAAAATTTAGCCCTGATTTCTCGAAAGAGTGGTATCATGAACAAATAAAGTCGATTGATAAAGAGAAATTACCGTTAGCCGAAGGCGAGCCTGTTGAAGAGATGCTTAGAACGTTTGATAACGTAATTTTCAATCCTGAATACGACAGCGAAAACATTGTACTTGACTCAAAACGAGACATTATTGCAGAATCGGCAACCAATCTTTACAGCACAAATTTAACCCAAAAAGAGGTGGAGGATTTTTATGCCAAAATGAAAGTTAAGGACGATCCTCGCCCCATTTCCTATGGACTGAACAGCCAATTGGTGAAACAGAAAGATAAAATTCATGAACGCATTTACAAAGTAGATGGACTCTACGGAAAAGCAATTGAGAAAATTATTTTCTGGCTCGATAAATCCATCCAATACACAAATAACGACGATCAAAAAGAGGTAATTCGTTTGTTGATTCAATTTTACGAAACTGGAGACCTCAAAAAATTTGACGAGTATAGCATCAAATGGACAAAAAACAGCGATGTTAATGTGGATTTCACAAACGGATTTATTGAAGTTTATAGCGACCCAATGGGATACCGAGGAGCATATCAATCCGTAGTGTACATCAAAGACTTTGTGCTTACCGAGAAACTTGCGAAAATTACAGAAATGGCAGAATGGTTTGAGAAAAACTCGCCCATTGACGACAAATTTAAACGCGACCAAGTTTCAGGCATGAGCTACAAAGTTATTAATGCCGTTGTTGAATCGGGCGATTGTGCACCAACATCGCCATTGGGCGTTAATCTTCCCAACGCCAACTGGATCAGAGCTGAATATGGTAGCAAATCGGTATCGCTTGGAAACATTGAAACTGCCTATGACGAATCGTCGAAATCATCGGGAATGTTACAAGAGTTTTTCTTGCCCGAACAACAAGAATATATTAAAAAGTATGGCGGATACAGTGGAAAACTAATGACTGCCCTACATGAGGTGATTGGTCATGGTTCCGGAAAACTAGCTCCCGGCGTAGATACCCCAAAAGAGACCCTGAAGAATTATAATAGTCCACTGGAAGAGTCGAGAGCGGATTTGGTTGCATTATATTACATCTCGGATTCAAAATTGGTTGAAGAGGGATTAACTCCATCGGTAGAGGTTGGAAAAGCAGCTTACAACAACTATATTGTAAATGGAATGATGCGACAATTGGTTCGTTTAAACCTTGGTGATCAAATTGTACAAGCGCATATGCGTGGCCGAAGCATGATTGCGAATTGGTGTTACGAAAATGGAAAAGCCGAAAACGTGATTGAGAAAGTTGTTAAAGAGGGAAAAACCTATATCGTAATTAACGATTACAACAAACTAAGAACTTTAATTGGCAAACTCCTAAATGAAGTGCAACGAATTAAAAGCGAAGGAGATTTCGCAGCAGTAAAAAATCTTATGGAAACCTATGGAGCGCCTGTAAATTATGACCTTCACAAAGAGGTTTTAGAACGTTACGAAAAATTAGACCTTGCTCCATACAGTGGTTTTATACAGCCACATATGACCGCAAAAATGGAAAACAACAAAATTGTTGATGTAACCATTGAATATCCTGAAGATTTTGCAAAACAAATGATGTTTTATGCCAAAAACTACTCGGTATTGCCCGTTAGAAACTAATATCTGATTTCGAAAAACCTTGCGGTTTGCTTTCCCAAAAGCAATGCCGCAAGGTTTTTTTTAATTATTTATAGCGCAATCAATCATGACTAATATTTTAAAAAACAAGCTATTACTAACAGTTACGGGTCCTACGGCCGTTGGGAAAACTTCATTAGCCGTTGAGATTGCCCAGAAATTAAATACGGAAATTATTTCGTGCGACTCGCGTCAAGTGTATAAAGAGATGCGGATTGGAACTGCAGTTCCAGAATTAGAACATTTACAAGCCATTCCCCATCATTTAATCCAATTTCGATCGGTAACAGAGCCTCTTAATGCCAATGATTTTGGAGTTTTAGCTCGAGAAAAGCTAAATCAACTGTTTGAAAACCAAAATGTTGTTGTGATGGTTGGCGGCAGTGGTTTATATATCGACTCTGTGCTTAAAGGAATTGACAATATTCCATCGCCGGATCCTATTATTCGGGAACAAATTCAACAACAAATCGATAACGGGGAACTTTCAAAACTTCAATGGGAGTTGAAGTCAATTGACCCCACGTACTACGAGCAAATTGACATCCAAAATCCTAGGCGAATTTTACGAGGCTTGGAAGTGTATCGCACATCGGGAACTCCAATTTCACAATTCCTAACCAACAAATCGGAACGGAACTTCAAGGCTGCAACCATTGTACTTGAGTTAGATAGAACCGAATTATACGATAAGATAAATCGCAGAGTTGACCTAATGATTGAAGAGGGTTTAATAAAAGAGGCGGAGGAGTTGTTTCCTTTTCGAAACCTATCGTCGTTGCAAACGGTGGGTTATCAAGAGTTATTCGATTATTTCAACGGTGAGATGTCGAACAAAGAGGCAATTCAGAAGATAAAAAACAACAGTCGGCAGTACGCACGTAAACAAGAAACCTGGTTTCGACGCTACGACTCGGCATTTAGAATAAATGCACTACAAAAAAAAGGGATTTTTAAATTGGTTGAGGATCTTTGTTTATAAGCAAAACCGTTTACAATCAGCAAAATTGGGCGTAATTGATATTTCTAATGCTATTTTCCTTAGGTGCTTAATGAGAATTGTTGAGTCGTTGAGTCGTTGAGTGGTTGAGGTGCAGAATTCCCAACAATTTTCACGTTTCGCCGATCACAATTGAGAGTTGACTTTTCAATACTTAATTTCCCGTCCCACAAAATATTCGTTTCCCAACGTTAAAAACGTTCTAATTTTGCCAATTCTCGAGAGCTCCAAAGGGTGGGATAATCGGTTTGAAATTTATCAATAATCTGACGGAAAATCGTTTCACGCAACATAGCTGTCTGATTTTTAACACCGTAACGCTGACAATACTTTTCTAATGCAGCAAGTTCACTATCGTTTAGAGAGATGGTTTTTCGATGTTTTCGGGTCTGTACGGCTCGAGGCAATCTCATGATGTTCGTCGAATTAATGTTAATAACTTTCTAAGAATATATTCTCTTTGGAAAGTCAAAGATAGCGTATTTAGGCTGAAATCACAGGAAGGCTATGAACAAGTAGTTAACACGTTATAACATTTTGTGAACAGTTTGTGAACCGAATCAGGGGGAACAGAACAAGTAGCACTGATAAATAATAGCCCTATAAATTAATAGGACTATTATTTATTTTAATAGTTGTCTGTTTTTTTCAACTAACTATTAGGTAATTCTCTGAAAGTAAACCACTTTACACTACCCTAAAGGGATTAATAGATTTTCTTCACTCCCTTTAGGGTCGGGCAAATAAAGAAAACCAAGTTTAAATTTGGGTATAAAATCAAATAATCTTATCTATCTCCTATTCCCACTCAATGGTTGCAGGAGGTTTGCTACTGATATCATATACAACTCGATTGACTCCTTTAACTCGATTTATGATTTTGTTCGAAACCAACGCCAAAAATTCGTATGGCAAATGCGACCAATCGGCGGTCATTCCATCCGTTGATGAGACTGCTCTAAGGGCAACTACTTGCTCATACGTGCGCTCATCGCCCATCACTCCAACCGACTGGATGGGCAAAAGCATTGCTCCTGCCTGCCAAACCGTATCGTATAAATTATGTTCTTGTAGCGAGGTGATGAAAATATCGTCAACCTCTTGCAAAATGGCCACTTTCTGTCGCGTAATTTCGCCAATAATTCGAATCGCTAATCCGGGTCCTGGAAATGGATGGCGACTTAAAAATTTAGTTGGAATATCTAAAACTGCTCCTACTCTACGAACTTCGTCCTTAAACAACAAACGTAATGGCTCTATAACTTTCAAGTTCATCTTCTCGGGCAATCCTCCAACGTTATGATGCGATTTTATGGTTACCGATGGTCCATTTACTGAAATAGACTCAATTACATCGGGATAAATTGTTCCTTGGCCCAACCATTTTGCATTTTTAATCTGCTTTGCCTCAGCTTCAAACACATCAATAAATTGCTTTCCAATAATTTTTCGTTTGGTTTCTGGATCCGAAACCCCGGACAATGCATCTAAAAATGCATCGGTGGCATCCACGCCTTTAACATTTAAACCCAACTCCGTATAATTATCCAATACGGAAACAAACTCGTTTTTCCGAAGCACTCCGTTATTCACAAAAATGCAGTAAAGATTTCTCCCTATTGCTTTGTGAAGCAACACGGCAGCCACTGTGCTATCAACGCCTCCAGAGAGTCCTAGGATAACGATATCGTCGCCAATCTGTTTTTTTAACGATTCGATGGTTGAATTGATATACGAATCGGGTGTCCAATCTTGTTTTGCACCACATATATTGACAATGAAATTTTTCAGCAATTGCGCACCTTCGGTTGAATGATAAACCTCAGGATGAAATTGGATTCCATAGGTTTGCTCGCCAGCAATTTGAAAGGCAGCATTTGCAACATCGTTGGTTCCGGCGATATTAACAAAGTTAGACGGCATCGACATAATTGTATCTCCATGCGACATCCACACTTGCGTATTTAAGGTAAGTTTCTGCAAAAGTGCATTTGAAACGTCAATTTTCGACAGCATTGCTCTTCCATATTCACGATGTTCCGATGGTTGAACAGAACCTCCTTCATTTTGCGCCATAAGTTGAGCACCGTAGCAAACACCTAAAATTGGCCATTTTTCTCTAATTCCACTCAAATCGACATTTGGAGCATTTTTATCTCGAACAGAAAAGGGACTTCCACTTAAAATAATTCCCATTACCGACTCATCGGGTTTTGGAAAATTATTGAACGGATGAACTTCACAATATACATTCAATTCTCTGACCCTACGTGCTATGAGCTGCGTATATTGCGATCCAAAATCGATAATAAAGATTTTCTTCATTGGAATTCTGTTTTTAAGTGATATGACACAATTAAAATCTAAATGTCGGCGCAAAGATAACATTTTGATTTTTTGAATGGATTCTTAAAAGAGAAGAAATAGCGATAAATATTTTGTTCTTAACGAAGGAATTCTCTATTTTGAGCTAACTTTAATCCATATTGTCGTGCAAATGCCTCGAATTGTCCTTTTTCTAATCCTTCTTTTTGCAGCAAAAGAAAATCAGAGTCAGAACCAAACCGTGAATTGGATTACCATGGAGCAAGCACTAAAAGAGACGAACTTTGACCCAAAGCCCATTTTTGTCTATTTTTACACAAAAAATTGCGGTTGGTGTCGTAAAATGGAAACGGAGACCTTAACAAATCAAAATATAATTAACTATCTGAATACCAATTATTATTCGGTCAAATTAGCGTCCGAAAGCACCGATACAGTTTTGGCATTCAATCACACCTTTGTTAATCAACAGCTAGGAAAGAATACTCCCCACGATTTTGTGGCGTACTTCCTAAAGGGAGAACTTCTATTTCCTGCCTGCACATTTCTAAATTCGAATAAAGAACTTATTTTAAACGCTAAAGGATACCGAAAACCCTTGGAATTTATGGCTCTTTTGATCTATTTGAAAAACAACCACTTTATACAACAACCTGATTTTAACCAATATCTAAAAACCTTTAAATTTGACATCAATGAATAACTTCCGCGATTTAGTAATAAAAAATCGGAGCATTCGCCGATTCGATGCTTCAGTAAAAATAGAGTTGTCAACCCTGTTGAATTGGATCGACATTGTACGATTTACGCCATCGGGACGAAATCTGCAACCGTTAAAATTCATGCCGATTTGCACTCCTGAAGAGAATGATAAAGTTTTTGAAACATTAGCCTGGGCAGGCTATTTAACCGATTGGACAGGTCCCGTTAAAGAAGAGCAACCTACAGGATATATCATTATCTTACACGACAAATCCATTGCTCAAAATTATCTTTGCGATGATGGCATATGTGCGCAAACCCTAATGTTGGCAGCCGTTAACGATGGTTATGGAGGATGTATTTTGGCCGCCATAAATCGACCAAAACTCAAGAAATCGCTCAATATTCCAGATAACTTAGAAATCCTTTTAGTGCTAGCACTTGGAAAATCAGTGGAGAATGTAATTGTCGAACCCATGGTGAACAATAAGCATGAATATTATCGCGATGCAGAAGGCAATCACTATGTTCCTAAAAGAGGGTTGGACGAAATTGTTTACGAATACAAAGAGTAAGAATATTAAAATAACGAACCATGAAAATAACTGTTGTGAAAGGCGACATTACAAAAATAGCCGTCGATGCCATTGTAAATGCTGCTAATAATGCCTTAATGGGTGGCGGTGGTGTCGATGGAGCCATTCATCGTATTGGAGGCTCTATAATTTCGAAAGAGTGTAGTGAAATTCGCAATCGTCAAGGAGGATGCAAAACAGGTGAAGCGGTTTATACCTCTGCCGGTAATCTTCCAGCAAAATATGTAATTCATACGGTGGGTCCAATTTGGCAAGGTGGATCGGCAAATGAAGAGCAATTATTGGGAAATTGTTATGTAAACAGCATCCTTTTGGCAGAGAAATTAAACGCAAAATCGATTTCATTCCCCAATATCAGCACGGGGGTTTATGGTTTTCCTAAAGAAAAAGCGGTAGAAATCGCCATTAAAACAGTTGACAAAGCAACAAAAACCCTAAACAGCGTAACGGAAGTAACCTTTGTTTGTTTTGATGAGGAGAATTACCAGTTGTATCAAAAACAGTATTCTTGTCAAACAAAAAAAAGATAAGCTACAAAATTACGAAAATCTTTGGAAAAATAATATACCAAAATTTAAAATATAGTTCTTTATCTTTGCCACCGAACAAAATGCGACAAAACAACAAAATGGCACTAGGAATAACAACATCCTCATACCAAAAGTTTCTAACAAGTCCCCGTCGTTTCATTTTTTCTTTCCCCTCTCAAACCTTCACCACAAACATATTCTTTAGGCTATATCATATTTGGTCTTACGCATACCTATTGACAAACCTACATAAAAAAAATAATAACAGATGAAAAACAAAAGTTTAGTCTCAATCAATGACTTTTCTAAAGAAGACTATTTGGCTATTTTAGAAACCGCAGCAGAGTTCGAGAAAGATCCAGTTCAAAATATTTTAAAAGGGTACGTTATTGCGACCCTTTTTTTTGAGCCATCTACCAGAACTCGGTTAAGTTTTGAAAGCGCAATCAACAAACTTGGTGGACGAGTAATCGGCTTTACCGATGCTGCAAGTTCAAGTGTAAAGAAAGGGGAATCGCTGAAAGATACCATAATTACGGTTGCCAATTATTCCGACTTAATTGTAATGCGACATCCGATTGAAGGAAGCGCACGTTATGCGAGCGAAGTTAGCGGTGTGCCCATTGTAAACGCAGGCGATGGAGCAAATCAACACCCTACTCAATGTCTTCTTGACTTATATAGCATCAAAAAGACACAAGGTACTCTGGAGAACCTCAACATAGCACTGGTGGGAGACTTGAAATATGGCAGAACCGTCCATTCGTTATTAATGGCGATGTCGTCGTTTAATCCAACATTTAATTTTATATCGCCTCCCGAATTACAAATGCCGAGTGCATATAAGAGTTCACTCGACGATAAAGGGATTAAATATTACGAGCACACAAACTTAGAAGAGGCATTGCAATACGCCGATATTGTATATATGACCCGAGTTCAAAAAGAACGCTTTTCGGATCCTATGGAATATGAGAAAGTGAAAAATGCGTATATCTTGAAAAACTCAATGTTAGAAGGCACAAAAGATAATCTCCGCATTCTACATCCGCTACCCCGTGTAAATGAAATAGATACAGATGTTGATAGTAATCCAAAAGCATACTACTTTCAACAAGCACTCAATGGAGTTTATACCCGACAAGCCATTATTGCAAAAATATTGGGGTTGAAATAAAATAGATTTACTCTATAAAGAAATTGATTGGTCATAAAAAAAAGATGAAATGAAAGATAAAACATTAAGTGTTAGCGCAATACAAGAGGGTACTGTAATAGACCACATTCCAGCAAATAGTTTGTTTGACGTTAT
Source organism: Salinivirgaceae bacterium (assembly GCA_028709085.1). Lineage (GTDB taxonomy): Bacteria > Bacteroidota > Bacteroidia > Bacteroidales > Salinivirgaceae > JAAYQU01. The sequence continues at coordinate 21,817 of JAQVXQ010000027.1, forward strand.
TAATATTCTGAAACTCGACAAACTGAAATCCCAAATTACCTTTGGATCGAACTTTCTTAGTAAGCAATTGGGTCGAAAAGCAATTGTTAAAATTGAAGGGAAGTTTTTCAGTGCCGAAGAGATTAACCGTATTTCGTTGGTTGCCCCTCAGGCGAAACTGAATATTATTCACGATTATTCGGTTACTGAAAAACATATCGTAGAGGTTCCTGACACCATCGAAGGAATAGCAAAATGTATGAATCCGAAATGCATTACCAACAACGAAAATGTGAGTACAAAATTCAAAGTTGTTGATAAACAAAATGTTGCCCTAAAATGTCACTATTGTGAGAAAATTACTGACCGTAAACATTTAGAAATATTATAGTTTTTCCAATTCACACAAAAAAAGGGTTATACGTTTTTGAAGCGATATAGCCCTTTTTTATTGGTTTGCACCTGATTCTACATTAACGGATAAAATTGGTTGACGTTTTTGTCTCCCGCTCAGGAGCCGCAATCAAACTTTCCGAAGCCTCTTTCATCTTCAGAATCCAAGCCATATTCTTTCCCAACACACGCATAATTTGCTTTCCCTCCTCATCGTGCTCCACATCTCCAGGCAAACGGCCATGAATAATATTCCAATAATTTGACGACACAAGAACCATTTCCGAGTAATTCAAGTAGTGATTTAAACTATCGAACGTAGAAGAACCACCGCTGCGACGAAGCGCAACGAGCGCAGCCCCCACCTTATGTCGGAATAAACCTCCATTGGCACCGGCTACATAAAAAAGTCGATCGAGAAAACTTTTCATCGTGCCAGCAATTCCCATATAATACACCGGAGAACCTAGAATAATTCCGTCGGCATCTTTTAATTTCAGCACTGCTTCATTTACAACATTGTCCTTAATAACACACTTCAAATCTTTATTAACACCACATTTTCCACATGCCATGCAGCCATGTATAAGATCGTTTCCAATATGCATAATTTCAAAATCAATTCCACTATTTTTCAACTCATTACCAACCATCATTAACGATTGATACGTATTTCCATCCTTTTTTGGGCTTCCATTAATAGCGATTACTTTCATATTTCTATCTTTTAATTATACATACAACATTTATGAATCTTCAATCAATCTTTAATAGTTAAAATAGCATACAATTAACTAAGTGAAACGCAATCTACTGAGTGTAGTCAAAGTAGCCTAAATTTAACAAATTTCGTTTGTTTTACAATCCTTGCCAAAGTTTGGAACTTTGCCAAAAATAATATTTTTATTACTGTAAATTTCTTGAAAAATTCGACTTTTAATATAAAGCAACCCTAATACATTAAACCAAAATGCCACAATGGTATTGTATTTCCAAAACCATATTCTATATCATCCTTCACAAGAAAAGCGTCTAAGATTTCTGCAATTTGTTTTTGACCCTTATTCTTCTCTCCAATTTCAAAGGTTGTGTCATTTATCTCAAAATCGCCACTGTCAGATGAAAACACTTTGTAATTAAGCCCGAGTTGATTGAAAAAAAATGTTTCCCTTATATTGCCAATATTTGCATTGTTGCCCAACAACATGTATGCTATGTTTGAATTATTCAAATAGACTTTATTTACTTTGCCTAGCCCCCTAACCCCTTTTGTGTCATTTTGCAATTGTAATATTAAACCCGCTTTTTCTAAATAAGAGAAATAATCGGACATTAAATTTCTTGAAACTCCTATTAAATCAGCAATTTTTGAATGATTTGGTTTAAAAGGCACACTCTCGGCAATAATTTGCAATAAATGCTTGAGCTTATCAATAGTTGAAACTTTTAGCTCTAAATATTTCGGAATATCAATTTCTAATACTGCATTTATTGCGCCTGTTAACATTGTCATAAAATCATCTTCTTTGTAAAAAGGATAATAGCCTTCTTTCAGATAATTTTTAAAATGAAACAAAGGAGTTTCTAGTTTGATACTTACTTTATGTGATAGAATGTCATGGAGACTGTATTTGTCAAATTGCTTTCCAGTTTCGAATAGTAAATATTCGCGGAACGACATTCCTTTTAAATAATAGGGAACTACACGCCGGCTTAAATCTCCAAAACCTTTATAAATATCGAGAATAGAACTGCCACTAAAGACTATTTGCAAATCTGAAAAACTGTCGTGCATATTTTTAATTTCCCGAGACCAGTCTTTATATTTATGCACCTCATCGATATACAAATAGCGTCCTCCATATTTATAAAAATAACTTGCTAAATCAAATAAAGTGTGGTTTGAAAAATATATATTATCAACGGAGACATACAAGCTTTTATCAAGATTGCCATCAATCTTAATTTTTTGTAACATTAGGGTTGTTTTTCCAATTCCTCTTGAACCTGTAATTGCAATCAGCCGTGCTTTCCAGTTTATCTCATCGAGCAACTATCGTTTAAAAACAAGGCTTGTTTTTTCAACCAATTCGCGATAAATTGCATTTAATTGTTCCATAATTTATTCTTTGTGGTTAGATAATGTAAAGATAGTTTTTTTTTTCACAACACACTATGCATAATTTGGGCGATTTTGCACTATTCACTTAACATTTATTTTAAAGCAACATCTATATAAACGTAAAACCGGTACAGTAGAATGGCGTCGTAGCTACGAACAAAACGCCCGACGTTCTACCGGACCACTTCGTGATTTTCAAACCTTTGCCAAAGGTTATTCTACCAACGATATCACTTGGAGCGTCACCGTTGGTAATCATTACAGCGAGAAAAAATCGTTCTGCGTTCATATACACCATGCTTCGACTAGACTAAACGATACTGAAACATCAATCAAAATCCTCCTCTGACTTCAACAGATCAGGGCGCAGCCGTTGGGTTCTTTCGTAGGCTTGGTCGAATCGCCATTTGTCGATTTTTGCATCGTTTCCGGAAAGCAGCACTTCAGGAACTTCCCAACCATTGTAATTTGCTGGTCGTGTATAAACTGGAGGTGCCAACAAATCGTCTTGAAACGAATCGGTTAAAGCCGATGTTTCATCGCTCATGGCACCGGGAATAAGCCGTACAATGGCATCACACATAACAGCTGCCGCTAGTTCGCCTCCGGTTAGGACATAGTCGCCAATGGAGATCTCTTCGGTAATCAGGTGCTCCCGTATTCTCTGATCAACACCTTTGTAGTGTCCGCACAAAATAAGGATATTTTTATACAACGACATACGATTGGCCACTTTCTGGTTAAAA
>JAQVXQ010000028.1 GCA_028709085.1 Salinivirgaceae bacterium
GAAGGGGATGTTGAATGGTAGGTTTAAAATGGAATCATAGGAACTAAGATCCACAGCCCATAAAAATGCTTCTTGGCGGAGGTCAAATGAAGAGGGAAAAAAGGTAAACATCGCGATCAGTACTGGCATTTGCAATAAGGTAGGTAGACATCCACCCATGGGACTTACTCCCGCTTTTTTGTAAAGAGCCATGGTCGCTTCTTGCTTTTTCACGGCATCATTACGATCGGGATATTTCTTGTTTATCTCATCTATTTCAGGTTTCAAAACCTTCATTCTTGCCGTTGACAAGTACGATTTAAAAGTTAATGGGAACAAGACAATCTTAATGATGAGTGTTAATATTAGAATAATGATACCGTAACTACCTATGAACATATTTAAGAAGTTGAATAATGGAATAATAATTCCACGGTTTACCCATCGGAAAACACCCCAACCCAAAGGAATCATTTTCTCAAAATCCATATTATATGATTCCAATTGATAGAATTGGTTGGGACCAAAATAGAATGTGAAATCATGTTTTTCCTCTGCTCCTCCAGAATACGGAATGTATGTATTTAACGACATCTCTTTAACATGATTATTGGATGTCAAAACTTCGCTCTTTAATTGAACCTCGTTTAAACTCTCCTTTGCAACTATTACTGTATTAAAGAAATGTGCCTTGAAGCCAACCCATTGCACTTTTTCGGTTAATTTAATATTATCGTTGGAGGTTTCACTTAAATAATCGATTTCACCAGCCTTATATTTGTAATAAACGGTACTGCGATTTCTCTCCCATTTCAAAGATTGCTCCGTACTGGGAATCATATAACTCCAATCAAAAGCAATGTAATCGTTCCGTATTACATTCGCCATGTTAACAATTTCGACGGAGAAATCCAACAAATAATCATCTTTCTTTAAGGAGTATACATATTCAATATACTTCTCATTATCAGCTGTGAGTCTTATTTTTAATATTTCAGCAGTGTCGGTGCTATACGACGCACTTTTTTCCCAAAACAGATTATTGGTTTTAATGGGTTGGGCTGCATTTTGCGCCAAAAAAGTAAAGCCGAACACGGTTGTATCTCCATTAAAGATATACAAAGGCAACGAATCGAATGTTTGAAATTCTTTCAATTGAACAGAATAGGGACGTCCTCCTCGTTTGGAAATAATCACTTTTAATATTTCGTTCTCGATTGTATAAAATTCATTCTCTCCAGTTTGAGCTACATCGAAACTCCCCATTTGAGCTTCGTTACTAGCATTTTCAGCTTTTGGTTCCGAAATTATCTGATTTGTTTTTATCTCTTGCTCATTTCTGAGCGCTTCAACGGAACGTGCTTGATTTACAAGTTGAATAGAGTCTCGCATCTGACGACTTCGTTCAATTTGTTCCGGTGTTGGTTTGGTTAAATATCCCCAGCCTATTAAAACTGCTCCAATTAATACAAGTCCAACAATTGTGTTTTTATCCATTATCTTTATTCTTATTGATTTAATATTTAAACTCCAACCTGACGTTTTTATTTTGTCAAGATTGATTAACTCTTTTTCCTCTTAGTTTCGTAACACAAATCTAACGCATTTTTCACAAATGCTACAAACAACGGGTGTGGGTTTATGACCGTACTTTTGTATTCGGGGTGAAACTGAACACCAACAAACCACCTATGTTTGGGAATTTCAATGATTTCAACCAACCCTGTATCAGGGTTAACCCCCGTGGAAATCATTCCATTAGCAGTAAACTGTTCTAAATACTCACTATTAAATTCATATCGATGACGATGTCGCTCCTGAATATCCTCTTGGTTATAGGCTTGAAATGCTTTCGAATTCTTTGTTAATTTGCATGGATAACTTCCCAAACGCATTGTTCCTCCTAAATCCAAAATGTTTTTTTGTTCTGCCATTAAATCTATAACTGGATATTTTGTTTTATCATCCATTTCGGAACTGTGGGCATTTTCAAGTTTCAATACATCACGTGCAAATTCGATCACCGCACATTGCATTCCCAAACAGATACCAAAAAAAGGAACATTGTTGATTCTGGCATATTGTGCTGCCTCCAGTTTCCCCTCTATTCCACGATGACCAAATCCTGGTGCTACAAGTATTCCGGAACATTTTCCAAGTTTTTCGTTAATGTTTTCATTGTTCAACGTTTCACTGTGTATCCAATGCAAGTTTACTTTACAATCATGAACTGCTCCAGCATGAATAAATGCTTCGGATATTGATTTATAAGCATCGGGAAGTTCAACATATTTACCAACCAATGCTATATCCACTGAGGTTTTCGGTTTCTGGATTTTAGACAAAAAATCCCGCCAAGGTTTTAATTCTGGCTCCTTGCCCAAATCAAGATCTAATTTTTCCAAAACAATCACATCAAGGTGCTCTTCTAGCATTTTAATGGGCACTTCATATATTGTACTCACATCGATTGATTCGATAACTGCTCTATGATCGACATTGCAAAACAAGGCTACCTTATGACGAATATCGTCGGTAAGATTACGCTCGGCTCTTAAAACAAGTACATCAGGTTGAACTCCAGCCTCAAGTAGCATTTTAACAGAGTGTTGGGTTGGTTTTGTTTTTAATTCGCCGGCAGCAGCAAGATAGGGCACGTAGGTTAAATGTATGACCATACAATTATTTCTACCCAACTCCCATCGCAACTGACGAACAGCCTCTATATAGGGAAGCGATTCGATATCGCCAACAGTTCCTCCAATTTCAGTAATAACAACATCGTAATTCTGTTTAGAGCCTAAAAGTTTCACTCTACGTTTAATTTCGTCGGTAATGTGTGGAATTACTTGAACTGTCTTACCTAAAAAGTCGCCACGACGTTCTTTGTCGATCACACTTTGATATATCCTACCCGTGGTTACGTTGTTTGATTGTGATGTAGTGATGTTTAAAAAACGTTCGTAATGTCCTAAATCTAAGTCAGTTTCGGCACCATCGTCAGTAACATAACATTCACCATGTTCATATGGATTCAGGGTTCCTGGATCTACATTTAAATAGGGATCAAGCTTTTGGATGGTAACTTTATAGCCCCGAGCCTGTAAAAGTTTTGCCAGCGAAGCCGAAATAATACCTTTCCCTAACGAGCTTGTTACTCCTCCTGTAACAAAAACATATTTTGTTTGCATTGCTAAATCCTTTGTTTTAAAATGTTATTGACATTCCAATACTTGGCATTATTGGTAATTGATTTACGGTCTTATTTCGAATTCGATGTACATAAAAAACATTGTCGCGGTTATAAGCATTTGTGGCGCCAACATCAAAAACCAATTCTGATTTGTTACCTAAATGAATGGTGTGTTTCAGATTAATATCGAATCGATGATATGTAGGTAATCGTTTGGAGTTTGTCTCTCCATACAATACTTGTAAGTATCCTTGCGAGGTAGTATAATCCTCGTAAATGTTTGGGAATGTAATACTTTCATAAAATCCTTGATTAGGCGTAAATGGGAAACCAGAACCAAAATTCCAACGTCCCGACACTTCCCAAAGCAATCCTTTGCCAAAAGTATAAGAAGCTACTAAATTTATAGTATGACGACGATCAAAATGGGTAGGAAATGTTTGTTCGTACTGTTCAAATTCTAGATCTATAAATTCAGCTGTTCTATTAACAAAACCCATTGAATATACGAACCACAAATACACTTGGTCTTTGTTGTATTTGAATAAAAAGTCTAAACCATACGCATTACCATCTTCTACAATAAGTGCATTTTTCAATAAATTAGGATATAAAACATTGTCAACATGCTGGAGATCATTTGGATACCGTGCTAAACGGTTAATCCCAATTAACTGATCAAAGCCTTTATAATAGGCTTCGACGTTTGCAGTGAAATAATTTGTAAAATCGAATTCAAAACCGGCAACAATATGTTTCGATTTTTGCAAATTGGATTTTATCGGTTTATCTTGATAAAATAATTCATTTTCGGGAGCGGACAAAAATCCACTAAATAGGTTCACCACATCGCGGTCGCTATTTGCCGCTATTAAATTTTGAGAGTAGAGTCCTCCAGAGGCTTTAAATCGAAGTGTTTCGGTTATGCTCCACTTAAGGCCTGCGCGTGGTTCTAAAACATTCTCCGACAACGATGTATAGTTTGTAAATCGTATTCCGGGATCGAAAATTAAATTACCCCAAACCAATTTATATTTTGCATAAGCCGCAATTTCCGATGTTCGCTGATCCATTACCAATTCATAATTAAATCGGCTAGTGTGACTGTATTTAGTTTGAACATTTAAAAGTTCAACTCCATATTTAAACTCGCTCTCGCCTAAGAAATATTGTAACGAGAAATTAAAACCTAAATTACCGATGGAACTGGAACGAGGTAAATCATCAAGACCACTCATTCCTATTGAATAAAATGAGTAGTTTACACCCATATTTATCATTGTTGATGTTCCCGAAGGCACTAGAATCAGGGAAGCTCCTCCTCCACCCGCATTCCAATTATAATCGGCTAATCCTTGATAATTAGTTACGTTATCGTTGAAAGAGAACCCAAACAAATTTAGCTTATTTCCTGACCGTCCATTAATTGATAATTTTCCATATATATCGGTAAATTCAAAGGGCAAGCGCAAAGTGTCTAAATGTTTATACAAATTTTGACTAGCCCAATCGATGTATGATTTTTTGGCAGAAAGCAAATAGGAAATTGAACTGTAATTATCGTCTGTCATTTTCACAATGGGTCCCTCAAGCAATATTTTTGAAGCAAATGGGTTTACGCTTACTTTCCCATTAAAATCTTTACGGTTTCCATCTTTTGTGGTAAAATCCATAATGGATGATATTCGTCCGCCATATTCGGCATTAAAACCTCCTGTATAAACATCGGTATTTCTAATTATGTCGGTATCAAATACCGAAAAAATCCCAATACTATGAAATGGATTATAGACAACCATACCATCGAGCAGCACTTTATTATGAATTGGAGCTCCTCCCCTAATATAAAGTTGACCGCCTTGATCGCCTGTGAAAACGACTCCGGGAACAACCTGTAAAAACTGGGCTATGTCTCTTTCTCCTCCAATACTCGGGATCATATTAACTTGTTTGGGCGATATTTTAACCAGTGATGTATAAACCTGGCTTTTCATTTCTTGTCTTTCGGCAGATATTATAAACTCATCGAGTTGAACGCTTGCCTCGCTTAACGTTAAATTGTTTTCAAGCGTTTTATTTGCTTCCACAGTGATATTTACTTGAGTGGTATCGTACCCAATACTGGTCACCATGAGTGTGTATTTTCCCACTGGAATTCGGGTAATGGAATAATATCCATTTATATCTGTTGATGCTCCAAAATTTGTTCCTTGCAAATACACGTTGGTAAACATTACCGGTTCACCATTTTTCTTTTCGTACACAAAACCACGAATACTTCCCTTTTGTGAGAACAAAGGAGCTATGGAAAAAATGAGTGAAATTAAAATTAATGTTTTTTTCATGATGTTAGGAGTGATTTTAGATTTATCAAAGATAAAAGCTCATATAAAGGGCATTACGAATGTCAAACGTTCCTATTATCGACACAGCAATTCGTATTAAAATATTCGAATTCCCCCTTACCCTTTTTTATTAATGTAGAAAACAGAATCAATCAAACTATTTTAAAAATTTGATTGATTCTGAATTAGAATATTGAATTAAGCTTCGTTGTCGATGGTATCAATTAAAGAAAGCTTCTCTTTTAATTCAATAATATGTTGTTTCGCTTTCTCAATTTTATGGAGAATATCTTTAATCATATTTGCAGCATTGGCTGAATTGTTAAAGAACCCAATATTATTTTCGTACAAAGCAATTTCATTTTCAAGATCTCTGATTTTCACCACCAGTTTACTGCGTTCACTGTTAACTTTTGTTTTACCGCGAGGATTATCGTTCCAGTTTCGCAATTTATTTTTAAACATGTCTGGGCTTTGAGGTGACACACCCAATTTATCAAAATGAACATTAATTGCTGCACGGAACTCTTTTTGAATTTGATCCTTTTTACTGAAGGGCACAAATCCGGTTTCAGACCATAGAGATTGAAAGTCACTCAACGTCTTCATGTCAGCTTCACTATCGCCAGTTATTTCAAAGGCTACAACATTATCAATAATTTCCTGTTTTTTCACCAGATTTTCTGCCTGTTGCTTGTCAACATTACCAAAGTGTTGTGATTTTGCATTAAAGAACGCATCACAAGCGGTTCTAAATCGCTGCCAAATTGTCTCCGAATGTTTACGAGGTACTGCCCCAATTTCTTTCCACGCTTTTTGTAGTTTTATAAAATCAGCGGTTGTTTGTTTCCAATCAGTACTCTCTTTTAAGGCTTCAGCTTGCTCGCACAAGTCATTCTTGAGCTGCATGTTATTTTGCTCTTCTTTTCTTCGTTCATCAAAAAAGGCTCGTTTTGCGGTGAAGAATTTATCGCACTCATTTTTAAATTGCTCGAAAATTTCATTATTCTCTTTTCGAGGGGCGAATCCAATTGCTTTCCAAAGTTTTTGGATTTCAATAATCTCTTGTGCTTTCTCCTCCCATTTTTTAGGTTTAACTAACGTTAACTTGTTAATTTCCTCAACTTTAACGCACAATATCCTTTTCTGTTCAAGATTTTTCTCCTGTTCCTCTTTCAAACCAACATAATGCTCATGATGTCGTTGGTTAACCTTAGCGGTGGCATCCTTAAAACGTTCCCACAACTCCTCTTTTTTGTCGCGAGCAACTGGACCTATCTCTCTCCACTGTTTATGAAATTCTTGTAATGTTTTAAAAGCTTTAATTACCGATGTTTCAAGAATTAACAACTCTGCCTTTTCGCAAATATCAAGCTTTTGCTCCATATTTTTCTTAAAGTCAAGCTCACGTAATTCTTTATTTATTTTAATAAAATCATAAAAACGCTCAATATGGTGATGGTAAGTTTCATACAAATGTTTTGTAGCGCCTTGTGGAACTAATCCAATATTTCGCCACTCTTCCTGCAATTGATAAAACTCGTTAAAGGTCTTATTTAATGACTCTTCGGTATTTATTAAGTTTTCAATTTTCTCAATAACGGCATATTTAAGCTTCAGATTATCTTCTTTGCTTCGTTCTTGATTCTCTTTATACTCTTTATATTTGGTTCTAAACGTATTAATATAAGTGTAGAATTGAGCCTTAAATGGATCTTCAGAGGCTTCAAAATTCACTTCTTCGTTTCCTTCGGCTATAAAATCAGCTTTTTCTTTATCGGTCTCTTCCTCAACAAGCTCGTTGTATCGAGTTCTAATTAAATCTATGTTCCGCGAGACTTTTGTAATGGGATTGGTGTCAACTAAAAGTTTCAACTTCTCAATTAACTCCTCTTTCGACAGAGTATTATAATCTTCAGTTTCGCTCTCCTCAGCCTCGTCGTCTTCGTCGTCTTGGTCGATGGCATCAACATCGGCATCTTCAACAACAGCTGCTGTATCAGGAGTAGCAACAACACTGGCATCAGCAACAATATCATCCTTAACATCAATGGTTGGTTCAACAATTGATTGTTCCGTAGAACTGCTCTCTTCCTTTGCTGGTTCTTCTTTCAACGTGTTCTCTTCGACAACTGTTGCTGTAGAGTTTTCTGCGTTCTCATTTTCTTGATTAGCAGTTTCTGTAGTATCCTCGGTAACTTCGTTCAATTTAGTTGTAGCTTTTACATCTTCATTTTGGAAATCAGGAGCTTGGGCATTTTCATTCCCGGGCGTTTGATTTGGGTTCAAGTTCATATTACTAGTTGTTTTATAGAAGTAAAATTACTTCCATTATAATAAGGCACGAAAATAGGACTTTCAGAACGATTGACAAAGAAATATGCCAATTATTCGTCAATTTCAATGCAATTATTTATGCATTGCTTTCGCAAGACTATAAAGTCTAGCTTATAAAAGTTAAAATAGGTGATAAATGAATGGAAACATAAATCATAATCATTATTTTCAAAGAACTACAAAAATTGCATTTATGGTTTGAATTTATGGTTTTAAAAAGGAACCTTATTTCGAAACAAGATCCTTAATTTCAATGCGTTACATTCAGGATGACAGCGTATTGTGCGGAAATAGGGAGGTAGAAAGGGAGGATTGCGGGCTAAAGTCCAATTTCGAAGCAAAATTAATAAACGAATCGTTTTGGCTTTAGCCGTAGAACCCTTATTTTCAATAATATAGGAAACATGTCATTGATAACGAAGTAAAGAACCTCGTTTCGATAAACCATTGTATGATGAAACGCTACTTCGTAAATATGCCCTATTGTTAAGATGGGTATATTACGCACCTACGGCACTCTAAATCACTCAGGATGGCAATTCATGGGACTGAATGTTGTTTAATTCAAAAGATACTTCTCAATTGCAACTGATAAACGATGATGCATAAAAAAATAGAGATGTTTTGCAACTCAACAAATAATCCTTTAGCTTCCCTCTTTTATAGATTTTATCGTAGCTACTCGAAAAAAAAAGGATTATCCGATATATTATAAAAAAAATCCTATTTTTACGATTATTACATGTTTCAAAACCGATTGCTAATTAAGTAACTATATATAAAATCCAAATATGGGAGTATTTAATAATATTTGCCCAAAGCTCAAAGAAGTCATATTTAGAAATAGTACAACTTTAACCTATTACAAAGGCGAAGATTTGTGTAAACAGGCCGCCTATGCACCACAAGTATTGTACTTAAATAAAGGATTAGCCAAGCTCTATCTTCAGCATCGGGGTCGAAATTTGATACTTCGTTTAATTGGCGAAAACGATTTTGTTGGATTGCCAATTACTACTTCCGATAACTCCTATTATCCATATTCCGTTACAGCACTGGAAGAGTGTGGAATTACAGCAATTGACGCATTAAATTTCAAAGAAGCGTTAAATATGGACAACAACTTTGCGCAGTCAATTATTGATTTACAAAACAAATACACCCGTATCTATTTCAAACATTTCTTAAGCATTACTCAGAAACAGTTGCACGGAAGAGTAGCCGACACTATTTTACATCTTGCTTGTGATGTCCACAAACAACAAAAGTTTCAACTGTTGTTGACGCGCAAAGATCTTGCTGAATTCTCGGGAATGTCAACAGAGAGTGTTATTCGAATTTTAAGAGAGTTTCATAACGATCGAATTATAAACATCGATGGTAAAGAGATAGAGATAATTAGTTATGAATTGCTCAAGAAATTAAGTGAAATAGGATAACAAACTTTTTCACATCCATTATTCAATAAAAGTTGTTTTCTGCAACAACAGTTCAGCCAAGGCAATTGCCGTAACAGCCTCTACAACAACAGGAATTCGCAAAGCTATACAGGCATCATGTCGCCCTTCGACAACAAAATCCTCTTGCAAATTTGTGTTGAAATTATGGGTCGATTGTGGTTTAGATATGCTTGAAGTAGGTTTTACTGCAACTTTAAAAAACAGCTCATTTCCATTGGTTATTCCGCCAAGTATTCCTCCTGAATTGTTGGTTGTTGTTTTCCCCTGAGAGTTAATAAAAACATCGTTATTCTCGGATCCAAATTTAAAGGCACTCGAAAAGCCAGAACCAAACTCAATGCCTTTAATTGCAGGAATGGAGAATATTAATTGGCTAATGACCGACTCTACCGAGTTAAAAAAAGGTTCGCCCAAACCAATTGGGATATTTACCCCACTACATGAAACGATGCCTCCGACAGAATCGCCTTGATCTGTGGCTTTTTGAACCGCACTTTCGATATCGTTTTCTCCATGTACAGTTTCAATTTTTGTCGTTATTAAAATGGGTGATATTATTTTCTTTGCAATAACACCTGCTGCAACCAATGCTAAGGTCATTCGTCCTGAATGATGACCTCCTCCACGTGCGTCATTAAATCCCCCATATTTTGCAGATGCTGTAAAATCGGCATGACCTGGTCTGGGAATGTCTGCAAAGTTGCGGTAATCGCTTGATTTTACATTTTCGTTTCTAAAGAAAATCGTTAATGGAGCACCGGTGGTAAAGCCCCTGTAAACTCCCGATACTATGTTTGGAATATCAGATTCGATTCTGGCAGTGGTCCCTTTGCCCCCTGCTTTACGTCGTTGTATGTCCGATTCAAAATCGTTAACTCCAAGAGCCATTCCAGCATTTAACCCATCAATCGTAATCCCTATAAATTCCCCATGAGATTCTCCAAAAATTGAAAGTCGAAAATTTTCTCCAAATCGGTTCATAATTAATAATTTATATAATTATTCAAATCGTTTTTACCAATGAAACTTCTTGATTTAAAAGAGTGTTGAACATCAACTTAGTACACCCATCTCCACCAATAATTAGGTCGATGGATCGAAACGAAGGGATATCAATGGTTTTATCGTACTGTTTTACATTCAATTGAGTGAAATTAGGAGAGTCGTCGAATTGCATTTTCAATATTGCGAGATCAACCTTTGTATTAAAAAACAGTTCTATGGCAGATTGAGCTTGTCCCAACAACCAACTCTCGCCCGAAATTAATGTAAATCCCTCTATTTCAGACATTTTTAGTAAATTAGTGTCTCTATAATTCGCATCCAAAACTACGGTTTTTTTTGGTATCTTACGCTTCAACAACGGATTTCCCTCCGGTGATGTTGATGAAATAATAAAATCGAACGATTCCAACTTCTCTTTCATTTCATCCAAAGATAGGACGTTGCAATGGAACATGTTTGCCATTTGTTGTGCCTTTTCAAGCGTTCGATTTGCAATGGTAACCTTCGAACCGCTCAAATGCATGCCATAAACGGCTGCTCTGCCCGCAGGACCTGCGCCAATTACTAAAGATCTACTTCCTTTAATGGAAAATCCTTCTTGTTCGATGGCATGCACAACGCCCAAATAATCCGTATTGTGGCCTGTAAGCTTCCCGTTACGGTTAATAATCGTATTGACTCCATTTATGATTTTCGCCTCATGGCTTATTGAATCAAGAAGGGGAATAATCTCTTCTTTGAATGGGGTAGTAATATTTGCCCCTGCAATGGCAAGGGAACGAATAATTGTGGGGATATCGGCACATTGTAACGGTCTTATGCGCGTATAAAAAGCTTCTTTTCCACTTGCTGCAAAGAAGGAGTTAAATATTTGTGGACTTTTACTATGTAAAATCGGATTGCCAAACACAGCAAACTTTAAACTTCCGACGCTTTCCATTTTCACTACCATTAGTTTTACAAACGTACGAAGATAAATAAAAAAAGGGAGCCGAACGACTCCCTTTTTATTTGAATTGTTATGAATTATTGTTTTATCATCTTTTTAACATGAATATCTCCATTGTTGGTTCTAAATGTAATTAAATAGAATCCTGCAGGAATATGATTGGTTGTGATTGTAACCATATCGCTTCCATCATTAACAACATTTATAATTTGACTGCCCACAGCATTAGAAATGGTAAATTGAGTTACATCTGAAACATTTTCCAATATAATTTCATTTGCAAATGGATTTGGATAGGCATCTATTTTCGAGAATTGTTCTGAATGGATACCCACCTTTTGCATATTAACCATCTCTGTGAAATTTCCACCATCAATGGTTAAAATTGATGTGTAGTTTACATATCCGGTTGCGCTTATTACATAGTCAAAATCACCATTTGTAATCGATACATTAGCAAGCCCATTTTCATTGGTTATCACCGATTGTCCATCGATTTCAATCATGGCTCCATGAATTGGAGATCCTTCATTAAGCACAATGAATGTTACATTATATATCGGGACAAACTCAACAACATTAACAATATAGTTATTAATCACTGCTCCATTCATTGAAGTGATTGAATAAGTAACTTCATTGGTAAAATTGGTAACCACTCCTGGTTCTGGAGTTATTTGAGCACCCATACTAATTGTTATAGTTGGAGTTAATGCATTGATATTTGTTCCAACTGCAACTGTAACATCGATAGTAGCAACATTATTAGCAACTTCTGAGATTGCTATTTGCTCAATCACATTTTCCTCAAAATTAAATGACAAGAGGTTTGCATCGTTTTCAACTCCGCCATCGCATGATACAACAGCAGACCATCCAGCACCATTAACTGAAACATCAGAAGTAAACACAAATGTTAATGCTCCTACAGGATTGGTAGCTACATAATCATCTGGAAGGGTACTACCGCTCAACAGGGCTAATTGAGGCGCTGAACTAGACGTACCGTCATAAATTCGTAGTTTGTCGTAATTTGTTTCAGTGGCAAAACTTTCGAAAGACACTCTCATCATAGCACCAACTGAAGCAGGTAGAAACGTCATCGTAGTATTTGTGTTACTTGAGTAGTTATTATCGGGACCATTTGGATCATAAAAACGAGCCATACAGGTGGTTAAGGTAGTATTTGACATGTTGTAACCCGGCATTTCTCCAATTACAATTCCGATAGGATTAACGGTTGTATTTCCCAAAGATGTTAACGCTAAATTAGCAATAGCAGTGATTTCAAGTGGAGTTGTTGGCTTAGCTGAAACTGTAAATGTTGCTACTCCTGTGGCACCCATTGCAAGGGCGTCGACATTTGCACTGTGTTGACTAATGGTCAAATAGGGCGACTGGGTTGTTAAATTACCTGCAATTCCAGCAGCATTAGCATGGCCTGAGTTTACTACAGTTACAACTAAATCTGCAGTCTCTCCGGGATCTAATACACCGGGGATTCCTTGATTATTATCATTTATTACAAATTCCTGAACTTTTAAAAGGGGCGCATTTGCTTTAATAATAAAGGTCTGATTCCAATTATAGGTTTGTCCGTTATAGTTACCGGAAATAGCAATTACGAAAGGAATTGCAGTTTGATCAGGAACATTATTAGTAATGGTAATACCAAACGCATTTGCAAAATCAGAAACCTGATCTGGAATAATTGTTCCAGCAGAGAGGGTGCTGTTTGTAATCGTTGCATATTGACTTTCTGTGCTAAGGATAGCTACAACGTTTGTTGCTGTGTATGGATCGTTTGAGATATTTTTAAGTATCACATTTAAACCTAAAGCTTGCCCAAAGTCAGGAGCTGCTGTAGTTTCAAAGGAGTTCATAACAATATAGGGCTCATCTGCAGGCACTGCTGCAACCTCAGCCATATAAGTTACTTTGTTGAAAGCCACAATGGCCAAGGTTAAATCGACGGGTTGAGTTATTGGTTCAGCAAAAGCAATGGTTAAATTTCCATTTTCAACTTCACCCGTTCCAACCATTACAACATTACCGTTTGTATTGGTGTACGATAAAGTAGCAACCGCTCCATCAGTGTCGCAGGAAACTGCAAAAGTGCTTGCTCCTAAAAACAGAGTTGGGTTATGACTTACGTTCATTGCTTGTGGAACATCGGTTCTAACCAATAATGAAGGATCGCCAAAAACCACCCATGTGTCATGTGTTTGTTTCCCTGATGCTCCATGCTGATCCAACATAATCATACTGCCATTTACAGTAATTCCTGCAAGCGTTCTTCGAATGTTATTTTGGAAATTTTCGGTCAAAATATTAGTTATCTCATCTTGTCCAGTCATTGGAGGTTGCCATGCCTGATTAATAGTTGACATTAATGTAGCAATAGCTCCCGTAGGACTCCCATTGTCAGTAGCTCGTGTCCAAGCTTCAGCAAAACAAAAGTTCGTTTTAAAATCGCCATTTACACACGCAACCGAAATTATAAAAGGGAGCTTATTAACATTTGTTAATGCGTTAACATGAGTATTGCTATATCCAGCGACACTCCATCCGGTTACTGATCCGTGGTTGCAAAAGTTAATTATACTAGTACCATCATTAAGCCGTTGCGAAATTTGAGCTGCTGTAGTATTAGGCAATCCTGGAACTCCTCCGCTGTATTCACGGTTTACTTCGGAATAAGTAAAGTTCAACAATGTATCGCGAACAAAATCGATGTGCTGATAATCGGCTTCACCACCATTATGGCCATTACCAGATCCTTCGTTAGCAGCAATTCCTAAACCTATATTTAACCATGTATCGCTAGCATTTATATCTCGCTCGTAATGTATTACTCGCTCAACCTGAGTTTCGACATGACCTATATTTTCAGCCGAAAAACGACCAATTAGAATCTCGTTATAGCTGTCATTTCCGGTTATATACCCATAGGCATTGTCCGAATCTCCTGAACCAGAAACAGAGTTCACAGGAATTTGAGGAGCATCGCCAACAAGTATGACAAAGGTCAAATTATTGTCCGGATTATTATAAAAATTAGTTATATAGGTTTTAATAGCAGCACTTGTTGCACCTGCAATTGTTTTCGAAACCATAGTTGTTTTACGACCGATTGTGTTTTTCCAATTTACATAGGGTTGCATTGCAGGCATAAAATCATCGTAGCAAATAACTAGAACTTCCCCATCTTCTTCAACGGAAGTGTATTTTGCTTGATCGTAGTTTAAAAACATCTTTTTATATATGCTTGAAAACTCAGTGTCGATACTCTTAACTTCACGAGTACGAACAAATTCGTTCACTCCCGATTTAGCAGTATGTTTCACAATAACTTTAAGGTCAGAATAGATTCTTAGTGTTTTTGTCACCGGATTATACTGCACAGGAAACACATTAATAGTCTGTCCTCGAACGTCTCTGACAATATACGGAGTATTTAACGACGCTATATTTTTTGGATAAAAGGCATTTTCGTTATACACATCGCCTTTTACAAAAGGAATTTCGCTTGGATTTACTGAGCGAGATAGATTTCCTTTTGATGGAGCAATATCAATATCATGTATTTCTTGATACTCACCTGGAATAACTTCAATCTCCATATTTCCCATATCTGGAATAACAATTGAACGAGACAGATAAAATAAATCAGGCTCTCCAGCATTAAGAACATTGGGCGCCTTTGGCGACTCAACTAAATAGGCAACTCCCGATTCAGTTTTTACCGCTCTTAGATTCAACTCATTTAAATTGAACTTTATTTCAATTTCATTGTTTACTTCAGAAACAATTTGAACTGTGTGTTGATTGCTGTTTGGGTTAATAACTATTTTACGGCTATTTTGCGACCAACCGAAAAAAGTTAACAACACCAACACTAATGTCAGTGCGCCTTTAGCGGATAAATTGAATAATTTATTTCTCATAAATAAGATGTTTTTTGCTATAATTAAATAGCGTTGATTAGAATTAAGTTTAATTGAGTGTCCAAATATAATTGATATTTATCACATACATGGTGAAAAACACGTGCCATTTATTACAAAAATTGTGCCTACTAGACCATCGTAATACACTCTTAACGAAAATTCAACATTTACCCTTTAATCGCAAATTGTTTCTATATTTGTTTTCAGCAAACATTTAATCCCTACATTTGTACATTAATTAAAATATTATTTCTATGTTTGTTCTCTGCATTTGTTCCAATTTTAAAACTTAGACTATTGCTTTACATTCAAATCAATATTAACTAAACATTAACAATTAAATTTTTACATTATGAAAAAAATGAGAAGTTTTATGGCAGTTGTCTTAATTGCTGCAATGGGATTAGCAATGACTGGTTGCTACGGTTCTTTCGGTTTAACTCAAAAAGTTCATAGCTGGAACGGATCTCTTGGAAACAAATTTGTAGAAGAAATCGTCTTCATTGGATTATGTATTATTCCTGTGTATGAACTCGCAACATTTGCTGATGCTATTATTTTTAACACCATTGAGTTCTGGACTGGAAGTAACCCAATAGCATTTAAACAAGGTGTTAATGAAATTGAAATGAACGGTCAAAAACTTACCGTAAATGTTGTGAAAGATAACGTTGTAATATCAAACTCAAACGGGGATATATTAAACGAACTGATCTTCAACAACGACGAAAGTACTTGGTATTCAATTATGGACAATGAGAGTAGAAAACTGATGACCATTCAAGATGACAATGCTATCCTTTACACTGCAAATGGTGAAACCGTGGAATTAAACATGGCTAACAAAGCAGAACGCTCAAAATTAAATTTATTTAACGCATACGCTACTAAGTAAGATATCATTCAATAATTAAAAAGGAGTGAACACTGTATCATATAGATGCAACTGTTCACTCCTTTTTTATCGTGCTTTTCACACTACATTTTCACAAACCGCAACGTTATCTTCTCTTCGTGGGTTTTTACTTCAATAAAATAGATCCCTCGCTCCAAGGAGGATATGTCTATATTTTGAGATTGAGCTGTACCTTTTCGAACAAATAAAGCGCGATTGCCAGAAATATCAGTAATGGTAATTTCGCTCATTGATGCCCCATTTAGATTTTCAATGGTAATTTCGTTGGTTCCAGGATTGGGATATAAGCGAACTTTGTCGGCAGAACGGTTATCAATAGCTCCAACAAAATCGAAATGTGCAACGGCAGTTGTTGCAGTAGTTACTGTTGCGGTACATGGATTTTCAGAATACTCTGTTCCATTAACAACCCATTTTGTGAATCGCCATTGAGTTTCAGGCGTTGCTAATAACGGAATTTGCTCGCCTTCAATGATCATGTGCTCGCCAATTTCTGGGGTCACTGTTCCACTTCCTACAACAGAAATTGTTAATGGAAAACAGGTGTTTTCATTGTCGCCGCGGGCATAAAATCGATAGAGACCTGCCGGAGCTACCAATGGTTTGCTAATCGTTTTTCCATTACCATTGGTTGCCGAAATATAATAGAAAATATCACTATCCTCTGTTTGTGCTGGAATGGCTACATCAAACATATCGCCTGTCTGGCTCATTGCAATTTGGTTGAATCCTTGAGTTGTGTCGGTGCTCCAATACAATACGGCATTGGAAATACCCGTAGTGGACGATATATTTGATTGAAGCGCATATCCAGCAGGAGAAAACTCAACGGTATCGCGAATTGAGGCGTGAGCAATAAAAATAGGATCATTGGCGGCTATTTCGCGTGTAATACAATGAATTGCACCACTTGCCGGAATAACATTTCGCATATTGATTCCATAAACATTGTAGCCCGGCATTGCATCACGATATATCTGGAGAGCCTCATTGTCGGTCGATAAACCATAGATTGGAACCAAAACAACGTTATTTAAAATGGTTGCATTGGTGTAGGTCAAATAATGGGAGTACTGATTTGGATAATTACCCGATTCGTCAGCAGGCATGGGAATACGAATCACTTTATAAGGTCGCCCGTATGGAGTTTGGTAATTCTGAAGAATAAAATTCAGGTTTGCTTCAATTTGTGGTCCATCGGAAATGCCCGCAGGATATTGTCCCACAAGAATGGTCTCCTCGTCTAAAAGTTTCATGTGCATATCAATATGGTGAATGCCATCATAGGGCAGCACGGTCATTTTCACATAAGGGTCAATTCCCATATAGTGTTTCTTAATGGTATCAATTTTTGCCTCCGTTAATGTGTTATTTTCTGTTAGAATTAATTTCGAGGAAAATCCACGATCAAATCCGTCCGTCATAAAGTTTCCACCTGTGGCTACTAGCCTATTGGGAGCAGTTGTCATTTCATAGAGCGGAACATTCAAATAATTGGCCATTACTGAAGGAATAGCGTTATCGGCCGGACGAGGTCTGTTGTAAATCCAGTCAATAAAAGCCAACTCGTTGGTGCCATGCAAATAGATGCTCTGTGGACCGTAATCGCGAATCCATACTGAATTAAAACTGGCCACGACAAACTCAATATTATCGGTGCTAACTCCGCCTTGACTTAAAAAGCTTTGAACCGATGCTGCATTGGAGCAGATAATATAGACTTTAACGGCCTCTTTGGCATGTCGTACAATTTCGCGTAAGTTGGTTGTATAAGCGTCCCAAGTAACCACAACGCCTTGCATCTCCTCAAACTCGGCCGGAGTTCGCGGAATTTCAGCAGGCGGATTTACTACTTTTGAGGCGGGATAATTCTTAATGTAACTGTCCCAAATTGTCTTTTCATATTCGGTCATGCCCTTCGGCAGATTTTCCTGACCATAAGAAGTACTCACAGTCAATAAAAGAAGTAAAATTGAAAATAATCGAATCATTGAATAATAGATTAAGTGTTTAAGCGGCTGCTAAATTAGTAAATATTTTGAGGATTTATTTCAAAATTTTTAATTTTACCGATGGCAAATTAGTAAAGAAAGAGCAACTACTTTTATGATAAACGGAACACTTATGACCTAATTGGCCCATTGGTATTTAAAAATGCGCTACTTTTACGCAATAAATTTAAACTACATGAACCAATATCTAATTTTACAACATCCCGGTCATAACCGTGTTTATTTCAACTATTCGGGAGAACTTGCCCTAGGCGAACTCCATATAGCATGTACTAAACTGGAGATCGAATTTGAGAAACTTGAAATTATTGAAATCGAAAGAATTCGATATATATCATTAAAAACCAACAACATAATTACAGAGAAAGAACTGGAATATCTCTCCCGTTTGTCCTTTATTTTCGCAATTTTTAAGGCTAATACCGACGAAAATAACCAAATAAGCCTAACTCCAGTTCCCGTATTTCAATATGAATATGTGGATAATAAAATTAGCACTATTTTAAAATATGCAGGTAAAACAAACGAGTCGTTCACAAAAATGATGGTGAACATTGCGCTTCTTTCCAGCGATTTCAGCTACGAAGACACCATCGAATTGCTCGATCCTGTTGCTGGCAAGGGAACCACACTCTACGAAGGAATGGTTTATGGATTCAATGTTGCAGGAATTGAAATCGATAAAAAACCGGTACACGAAATGAGTGCCTTTTTCAAAAAATACTTAGAAACCGAACGATATAAACATACGGCCGATAAAAGGCAAATATTTGGGAAAAACAGATCGGAAGCCGTATATATCGACGAGTTTGAATATTCAGTAAACAAAGAGGATTTTAGATCAGAAAACCTACGACATACACTAAGCATGGTAAACGGAAAAGCGCAGGAAGCATCCAATTACTATAAAAATAGTCAATTTCACTTAATTGTGGGCGACCTCCCCTACGGCATTTCCCACGGAAGTAGCACCAACGAAAAATCAAATTCCAATACCCGTAATCCACTGGAGTTATTAACGTTAAGTCTGCCCCACTGGGATAAAATCTTGAAAGTTGGCGGCGTAGTTGTAATTTCGTGGAATACATTTATAATTGCTCGACACCGATTATTTGATGTTTTTACCGATAATGGATTCACAATTTTAAACGACTATCCGTACAATAATTTTGAGCATATGGTCGATAAATCCATAAAGCGCGATTTTATTGTTGCTAAAAAAACATCCTAAAATATCATCTCAAAATAGTAGGATTTGAGGGATTTGCAAAACGTAAGTTCGTCCTGAAAAGAGTCAACCATTTTCAGGACGTTACACTTTTTCAAACAGCAAAAGAATACTAATACTGATCGGTACTCAACATTACCAAAGTACAACCATGAATCACTTCAATGTCATTCTCTTTGGCGAGTTTTTCCAATTCGGGATTCTCTGTTCCGGGATTTAAAATCAGACGTTTGGGTTTCAGTTGGGTTATGATATCAAAATAAGCGGGCTGATTCTTTGGACCAACGTACATGGTTATGGTATGCACGTTTTCTTTCGTGTCGATCTCTTTTTGTATTTTAATTCCATCCACTTCACCGGTTCGCATACCCAATGCCAGAACTGGATGTTGATGTTGGTTTAACATTTTAATGGCCTTGTTCGAATATCGTTCTGTGTTTTCGCTGGCACCAATAACTAAGGTCTTTTTCATTTATAAAAATATTATCATGTTGATTATAAGCAATATATTCTGTAATTTGTCATATATATTTCCAATTATAAACTCCAAAATTACGGATTCGTAAGTTTGGGGTCTATCCAAAACAGAAATATTACTACGATTGTTCAACTTACATATGCAAATATATAGATTATTTGTTTTAATTGGTTTATTTCTTTATTAAAACAGGGGTATGACCTTCGAACGACAACAAGTCAGCATTGGGAAACAACCCAATATCAGAATCATAAAAAACAACTTTTCTTAACTGTTGCTGTACAATAAATAATCCGTATTTTCGTGGAAGTATCGACACTTTATTTATCACTTTTGGATTTATGTCCAACTATTTAATTAGAGATATGAAAACAGTTTCGTTGATTGTAAGAACCATCTTTTTATCCCTTATATTCGCCAGTTTATGTTACAATTCAAAAGCACAGACCATTGATACGGTGCAATCGGATTATGTTTATTTGATGCTCACTGCCTGTGGATTTAACAAAACAATTATTGATGGCAGAGATAGCCTAAAGTTTTATGGAGGGCATATCAAAAATGCAGTATATGTTGACGCATTTGGGACAAATATTGACGGATTATTACAAAAGTACATAACTGAAGATACCTTGGTTGTGTATTGCACAAAAAAAACACGATCAGGAATAATTATTGACAATTTAAAAATCCTTCATTATCGGGGGCTAATAATCTATATGCAAGATGGTTTAACGGGCTGGAAAAAGAACGAATTCGAAGTTGTAGTCCCGTTAACCAATGAAACCATAAATCCCGGACATGAAAACAAAGATTAACAAAACAGGTTAAGTGAAAATCTTAAAATCACTTCTGATAAAAAGAAAGAGCGGTTAAAAACATTTTCAAAAATGGTAACAAGGTCAAAAAAAACCGTTTTATGGAAATCAAAACACGCCGAGTATAAACACGACATATCATAAAATTACTTCCTATATTTGTCAAAGCCTCAAAATGAGTCAACATGCAGATCGTCAATAAATAACAAAAAAAACTATGAAACTCTATATTAAAAATATGGTTTGCGACCGTTGTATAATGGTAATAAAACATGAACTGGAGAAGTTTGGTTATCATCCTTTACATGTCACTTTGGGAGAAGTTCTATTAAAAGAGGAGATGTCCGACTACGAGAAGCAGGCGCTCAATCAACATTTAGAAACATTGGGATTTGAAATTATGGATGATAAAAAAAGTCGTCTTATAGTACAAATTAAAGCCGCTATTATTGAAATTGTGCGCCAACAAAATAGTGAAATAAAGTCCAACCTCTCCGATTATTTGGGAAGTAAGTTGCATCATGATTACACCTATCTTTCCAATCTTTTTTCCGAGGTTGAGGGAACAACCATCGAGAAATATTTGATTGCTCAGAAAATTGAAAAGGTAAAGGAGTTGTTGGTATATGACGAGTTGTCGTTGAGCGAAATAGCATTTCAAATGAACTATTCAAGCGTGGCCTATTTAAGCAATCAGTTTAAAAAGGTAACTGGCCTTACTCCCACCCATTTCAAAAAAATCAAAGCTAATAAGCGCAAACCTCTCGATAAAGTGTAAAACTTACAAATACTTTCAAAAATTAAGTAACAAGATCAGCCCAGCAAGTTGCGACCTTTGTAGTGTAACTAAAATTTAAAGGTATGTCAACAGAAATAAAGACTCGAGAAATCACGCTTTCGCTAGAAGGGTTAAGAAGTGAACACTGCGCAATGATTATCGATGAGGCATTAAGCAAACTTCAAGGAGTAAATGCCCATCGAGTGGAATTAAACAATCAGCGCGCTGTAATTGCAATAGAAAAAGCAGAGGTTGTTTCCGAAGCAATTAACGCCATCAAAAAGTTAGGATATGGGGTTACGACCCTGAAAAAGATATTTCCTGTTTTGAAAATGTCGTGTGCCTCGTGTGCTATAAGTGTGGAAAGCATCCTAAAATCAAAACCAGGCGTAGTGGTAGCATCCGTAAATTTTGCAACCGCAACCGTTGCTGTGGAATATTTACCGGGAGTTATTGAGCCCTTTGACATTAAGCAAGCTCTGCAATCGGTTGGCTTTGATTTAATGATTGAGGAAAACGAAAATCAGTCCGACACACTTGAAAACTTGCATCAGGAAAAATTCAACCAACTTAAAAAGAAAACATACTGGGCGTTGGCACTGTCGGCTCCTTTGGTAGTAATAGGCATGTTTTTTATGAATATGCCGTTTGCCAACCCAATAATGTGGGTTTTGAGTACGCCTGTGGTCTTTTGGTTGGGAAACAACTTTTTCATAAATGCGTGGAAACAAGCCAAACATCGCACCGCTAACATGGATACGCTGGTAGCCCTTAGTACCGGAGTTGCCTATCTTTTCAGTGTTTTCAATACCCTTTTTCCCGAAGTTTGGCAAAGCCAAGGGCTAGAAGCCCATGTCTATTTCGAAGCCGCTGGGGTTGTTATTACGTTTGTTTTATTGGGTCGAATGCTGGAAGAGAAGGCCAAAGGAAACACGTCAACAGCGTTAAAAAAACTGATGGGTTTACAACCTAAAACGGTTACCATTGTTCGCGAAAATCAACATCAAATGGAGATTCCCATTGGTCAAGTTCAAATTGGGGATGTTATTTTGGTTAAACCAGGAGAGAAAATTGCCGTTGACGGAATCGTAATCAATGGCAACTCGTATGTGGACGAAAGCATGCTTAGTGGAGAACCAGTGCCGACATTTAAAAACGAAGGCGAAATGGTTTTCTCGGGCACCATCAATCAAAAAGGAAGTTTTCAATTTAGAGCCGACAAAATTGGCAGCGATACGATGCTTGCCCACATCATAAAAATGGTTCAGGAAGCTCAAGGAAGCAAAGCACCGGTTCAAAAACTGGTGGATAAAATTGCAGGCATATTTGTGCCTACGGTGATGATAATCGCAATAATAACATTTATTATTTGGAATGTTTTTGGCGGCGATAATGGATTTACACAAGGATTGCTGGCGATGGTTACCGTATTAGTGATTGCTTGTCCGTGTGCTTTGGGTTTGGCTACGCCGACAGCCATTATGGTTGGTGTAGGAAAAGCGGCCGAAAATGGAATTTTGATTAAAGATGCGGAAAGTTTACAGCAAGCAAAAAAAATCAATGCGGTGGTGCTCGATAAAACAGGAACAATTACCGAAGGAAAACCCGTAGTAACCAATGAGCATTGGGCTGAAAATAAATCAGAACTAAAACACGTGTTACTCGGCATCGAAAAACAATCCGAACATCCGTTGGCTGATGCTGTGGTAAAACACTTCCACGACCAATCAACGGCAACAATATCTGAATTTGAGAGCATTACCGGCAAAGGAGCGAAAGCTATTTTTGAGGAGGAAACCTATTTCATTGGCAATCGCTTGTTGGTTGACGAGAAAGGAATTGCCATTAACGACACTATGCTGAAAATGGCAACCCTTTGGAGTAACGAGGCTAAAACCGTAATTTGGTTCTCCGACAGTAAAAGGGTAATCGCAATTTTGGCCATTGCCGACCAAATAAAAGCCACTTCAGAACAAGCCATTGCTGAATTGCAAAACAAAGGTATCGAAGTATATATGCTCACTGGCGACAACGAAACAACCGCAAAAGCAGTAGCCAAAAGTGTTGGAATTAACCATTTTAAAGGCGAAGTGATGCCCGATCAAAAAGCAGCTTTTGTGAAAAAACTGCAATCCGAAGGGAAAATAGTAGCCATGGTTGGCGATGGCATTAACGACAGTGCAGCCTTGGCTCAGTCCGATGTTAGCATAGCCATGGGCAAAGGAAGTGATATCGCCATGGACGTTGCAAAAATGACCATTATTTCGTCAAACCTCAACAAAATATCCGAAGCCATTCAATTGTCAAAATCTACAGTAGCAACCATTAAGCAAAATCTTTTCTGGGCATTTATCTACAACCTAATTGGGATCCCCATTGCAGCAGGAATCCTTTATCCAATCAATGGCTTTTTATTGAATCCCATGATTGCAGGTGCTGCCATGGCGTTAAGTAGCGTGAGCGTAGTAAGCAACAGTTTACGTTTAAAATGGAAAAAGTAGAGACGTTGCATGCAACGTCTCTACAATTCACACCAATGTGGGATTGTTGTAACAATTTGCCAGCAAAATGTAATAAAATGCTCTTTGCTCCAACGTATCTTTACAAGGTCAATATTTCCATAATTAAATATGGTGTACATTTAATAGTAATAAGAAACTGAATATTGAGCGTATTTGCCGTGATGAATGAAAACTGGATAACAAACATTGAAATCCGACAAGAAACGAACCAAATTTACTCAATAACAGTATATTAAGCGTCAAAATGAAATTCTTAAACCTTTAATAAAACGACTATGAAAACAAAAAAAACAGCCCGAATTCTTATCGCTCTCGACTATAATCCCACAGCACAAAAAGTGGCTGAGCAAGGATATGCACTAGCCCAAGCAATGGAAGCAGAGGTTACGTTGCTTCATGTAACCTCCGAACCGATCAATTTCAATTCAGTGGGACATGTTACCGTAATGGGTTTTGCCGATTATCCACAAACAGAACAAGGTAATTTACAGGTCGATAGCGTAGAGGCAATAAATAAAGCGTCCAAAGAGTACCTCGAGAAAACTAAACAACATCTTGGGAATAAAGAAATTAACACAATTGTACAAGATGGAGATTTAGGAGATACTATTCTGGCCGTTGCCGGTAAAATTAAAGCCGATATAATTGTATTGGGATCGCATAGTCAAAAATGGTTGGAAAACATTATTATGGGTAGCGTTGCTGAAAAGGTCTTGCGGTTAACCACCATTCCACTATTTATTGTCCCAACAAAAAAGAAGGACTAAATCGTTTACAAAAAGAATCTTACTTTTACAATATTGAATCTCTTGGAAACAGGTTAAAAGTATAGTGTATGCTATATAGCAAAACAAAAAAAAGAAAGTTGTTGCGAAAAACAAGTATTATAATCCTTATTTTTAGTGGCTTAATGCTTGCTATCCTTTTCACTTCTTCCATTGTTTCAAAATACGTAATTAAAAAGTACGATGTTGAATATTTAGGTCGAAACGTTGAATTGGGTTGGGTTTATGCGAACCCATTAACAGGGTATATCTATGTGCGAAATTTAAAAATCTACGAATCCACTACGCTGCCTT
>JAQVXQ010000029.1:0-3251 GCA_028709085.1 Salinivirgaceae bacterium
GAATGAATGCACACTTGTCCAATCGTTCCCATTGGAGGATTCTTCAATAGTAAACGTTCCATCCCAATCTGCACTGCCTGCTGCTGTATTACCCTTTAAAAAACACGTTAACATACCTGGATTGGAATCAAAATGAACTTTCAGCCAATCGCCTTCGCTATCAAATTTTGCTCTTGCTCCTGAATAATCGGAACCCAAGCCACTTTGTGCCCATCCTGTTTCAGAAATCGATGACCACGGTCCAGAATAGACCTCAATAGGCAATATAGCCGTCGCTTCCGGTGCTGCTTCTGTAACAGTGACATCCCAGTTTTTGGTAGTTGTTCCATCTTCAGCGGTGATTACATACGTTAGAACATTCGTAAAGTCATTGGTCGTAACACCGCTCTCTTGAGCAACCTCCCCAATTTTAACGGTAGCACCGTCAGAAACAGTAAATGTTGCTACTAGATTATTCATTGGAGTTCCGCTCACAACTTTGATAGCAATGGTTCCATCACCAATTATTGCCTCGCTAGCTTGTTCCGCAAAACTGAACGTTACCATTTCAGCAGCGGTACTTAGAATAATTTCAAATTCAACGGTTACGTTAACATTTGCCGATAAATTTAATGCCGAATAATTCACGGTTGTATTTCCGTCAACGGCTACGCCATCAAGTGTCCAAGTTTTAACTCGATATCCAGCGTCAGGAGTTGCAGTAAACAGAACATCTTTGGTCTCGGGAATCATATCAGCATTGGTAATTTCCACTTCGTCAACCGTAGCTGTAAGTGTTCCATTTCCGCCAACAACGCTGAAAAGAACTTCATATGTTGGAATAGCTTCGAATTCCACAGTAACTGTAGTTGCTGCACTTATTGCACTGACCGTATAACTATTGGTTATATTTCCATCTACAATGACTCCTTGGAGTGTCCACTCTTTAACACGGAATCCAGCGTCAGGAATAGCTGTAAACGCAATATCGTCGCCTTCAAAAACAGGGTCTCCGCTTGCTAAAGAAATTTCATTAGAGATGGCGGTAAGAGTACCGTTTCCTCCAACTACGTTGAAAGTTACAATATATGTTGTAGTAGGAATAAGTTCAAACTCAACAGAAACATTAGAAGCTTCAGATAGAGCTGTAATCGTATAATTATTCGTACTATTTCCAACTACAGGTTCCGTATTCTTTTTCCACTCTTTAACGCGATATCCTGCATCTGGGGTAGCTGTAAAGACTACATTTTTGCCTTCAAGAACCTCATCGCCTGTGGCAATTTCTGAAGCATCGACGGTAGCTGAAATAGTTCCGTTTGCGCCAACAACACTAAAGTTAACAGCATATAATACGGGTGGAATTTCTTCAAATTCAACCGTTACTGTAGCCTCTGCTGCCAAATTTTCCAAGCTATAATTGTTAGTTGTATTGCCAACAACAGCAACAGTATTCAATGTCCACTCTTTTACACGATATCCGGCATCTGGAGTAGCTGTGAAAACTACAGTTTTACCCTCTTCAACCACATCGCCTGTAGCAATTTCTGCTGCATCAACTGTAGCCAAAAGAGTTCCGTTTGCACTTACAACACTATAATTAACGGCATGAGTTGGAGCAGGTGCTGCACCTTCTGAGATAATAATATCAGTAATCCCAAATTCATCGCGTGCTCCAGAACCACCATTATCACTAATCTGCCATTGTAGATAGATAAAATCGCCATTGGCAAAAGTTAATCCTGAAATGGTTGAACTACGCTCCACGGGAGTCCATGTTGGCGTATCATCCGCGGCTAAAGGGGTAGCATAATCTAACTCTCCAACGGGGATATAAACAACATCGTCGCTTGAATATGCAAAATTAAAATTACTTGACCTTGGTTCGTTATTATAGACATAAATATCATAATAAATCTCAAGAGACTCTATTAGAGATCCAGTAGTGTTCTCTAATTTCAAGGTAACATTTCCTGATTTTAAATCGTTGCCTGTTGCTTGAAAACCTAGAATCTTCCCTCCGCTTCCAACTTCAAAAGCATAAACTCCACCAGCGGTGACACCTCCAGCAGAGAGTCCTTGAGCAAAAGTAGTTGTCGTATGTTCGCCACCAAAGACTCCATTAACAGCCTTAAATCCTTCAACTCGCCAGTTTTCAGAATGCAATTGAGTAGCTGAAGGATTGGCAGAAAAACCAGTCCCTTCAAATCCACTAAAATCTTCAACATATCCACCATCTGCAAAAGTAGCTGCGGGCTGTGGTGGAGTAGTTACCGTTCCGCTACAAGTAACTTCAACGGGGGTTGCAGTTCCTCCTATAATTTGCACAATCTCCCCATTATAATCGCCAACATTTAAACCGGCTTTTAGACGAACATAAACATCCGTATCAACCAATGCTCCTCCAGTATATGCGATTTGAACAGATGCAGAGAAAGTAACATCGTCCATAGAAACCTCGTAGTTTGTTGATCCTGACACGGTTACGTTATCGGCAGCAGGAGATAAATTTAACCCTGAAATGGCAACTGTTTGCGCTGTACCAGGGGCTTCACCTTCAACATAGGTAAATCCTGAAAGCGTTGTTGGATTGACTGTCAATAAAGGAGAAGTTACTTCGGAAATCAATATATCATCAATACGCCATTGTACTGAAGTGCTGTTTGAGTAATACTTGAATGCCAGAAATCCATTTGTTCCAGTTTTGCCACTCAAATCCACCATAGATTGAGCAGATGTCTCTAAACTAGGGCTAAAACCAACAGGCAACGTAAAAGGAACCTCTTCCCAGGTTACTCCTGATGCATATGGACTGCCTACTCCCAAATAATTATTGGAATAGTATAGTTTAAGATAGCTGTTTTCATCACTTGGACCTAATTTAGCCGAAGTTTTAAAACTCATAGACTCGTTACCATAACTATCAAAATCAATTCCGGGCAAAACCAACCAATGTTCCTCAGGATTTAATCCAGAATATGCATTCCCTGTAGCTGATCCTGCTTGATGCACCCATGGTTTATTTCCGGTTACCGTAACGTTAATACAATCACCCAAACCAGTATCAAATGTATTTTCATACGGAAGTGTAGTAATATTCGGATCGCTAACCGTATAAACCTGTTCCGCCGGAGATGTTGATTCTGAAGCATCATCGGTTGCAGTTATTAAATAATATACTTTTGTTCCATCTGCTTGTGCAGGAATATCAGTTACTGTTGTATAGGTATCGCCTGATCCTCCATTTGTCATAAGAATTTCATTGGGCCATG
>JAQVXQ010000029.1:3351-24813 GCA_028709085.1 Salinivirgaceae bacterium
TGCCCCCACCCAACACTTGTCCAAAGTGCCAGCACGAGAACAGTAACGGTTGTTCGTAGTAAATTTTTCATTTTCATAATCATTGTATTTAAGTTAAACTTTGGTTTTTATTCTATTTTCGTAAAAAACGGTTTCAGAAATGTGAAAAGGGCTGTTAAATTACAGCTAATTTTTGAATTGGCAATGAGTTACACTAAAACATTACTCATTCAAACATTAACAACGTTACCTAACGCCCTCTCGCCCTATACAGGCAATGATGTGTATACTAAATTTCAAAAAACATTGCACTTTTCAAATCAATAACTTCAACTATATCCCAATACAATCATCTATTCCCCTCCCATTCATCATAAAATTGCTCTAAGTATAACATCATAAACTGATGCCGAGACTTGGCGAGTGTTTTTCCATAATCCGTATTCATCCGATCCTTTAACAACAGCAACTTTTCGTAAAAGTGGTTAATTGTTGTACTTTTTCGATTCAAAGAGAGATACTTCGCCTCATCCATTTGATCTTCCGGATTCATTTCAGGATCATACATTATACTACCCCTACTTCCTCCATATGCAAATGTTCGAGCAATGCCAATGGCTCCAATAGCATCTAACCGATCGGCATCCTGTACAATCTTCCCCTCTAAACTCAATGTTTCTTCAACAGCATTGGCTCCTTTGTAGGATACATTTTTAACAATATGGCAAATATGTTCTATCTGATCCGAGGTGATATCCGCAAATTCGGACAACCACGCTCTTGACTTAGTTGCTCCTATTTCAAAATCACCATCGTGGCTTTTCCAATCGGCAATATCGTGCAATAAAGCTGCCAACTGAATCACTTTTTTGTCGGCTTCCGGAAAATGGGACGCAATCGTTACAGACATGGTGTAAACACGGGAAATGTGCCACCAGTCGTGACCCGAAGCATCGTCTGACAATTGCGATTTAACATGGTTTCTGGTTGATTCTATGATATCCATATGTTTGCAACTCCCTATATTAATCGGAACGTTTATTTGTTTAACAGTCTTGACCCAATTAAACATGCGAAATTAAATAAAGTTTTTGAGCCCGAAGTAAATCAAAAGGATTATTCGTTTTGGGATCAAAATTCATTGGCATTAATAAGGAACAGCGTATGATTTATTTGTAGAGACACGATGCTTCGTGTCTCTAAGATACATCGTGTCTTTACAGTTAAATCATGATCGAATATTTCAAATTCCCGTTTCAGATTTGACCAAAAGAGAACCTTTTTATGTTTTCCATATCAACATTACATATAAAAAGGGTAAATTTGAGGCATCGTAACAAATCTAAATCTAATATACCATGTACAATCGATTTCAAGAACACTTACAAAAGGAGTTGACGGCCATTGACGAAGCCGGGTTATTTAAAAAAGAACGGATTATCACCTCTCCACAAGGAGCTGAAATTAAGGTAAATACGGGTCAAGAAGTACTGAATTTTTGCGCCAACAACTACCTGGGCCTATCGAACAATCCGGAGCTTATAAAAGCAGCCAAAAATGCGCTCGATACACACGGTTACGGAATGTCGTCGGTTCGATTTATTTGTGGAACGGGCGATCTACACAAAACATTAGAGAAGAAAATTGCCGATTTTTTTGGCACCGAAGATACAATTTTGTATGCTGCCTGTTTTGATGCAAATGGTGGAGTATTTGAACCTCTGCTCGATGCCGAAGATGCCATAATTAGCGACTCGCTAAATCACGCTTCAATTATCGATGGTGTTCGATTGAGCAAAGCACAGCGTTATCGCTACCAAAATGCCGACATGATCGATTTGGAGAAACAGCTAAAAGCCGCTCAGGAACAACGTTTTCGACTTATTGTTACCGATGGTGTTTTCTCCATGGATGGCAATGTTGCCCCAATGGACAAAATATTTGAACTGGCAAAAAAATACGATGCCATGGTCATGATCGACGAATCGCACTCTGCCGGTGTGGTTGGAAAAACAGGTCGTGGAGTAACCGAACTATTCAATTGCAAAGGAAAAGCCGAAATTATTACAGGAACACTGGGCAAAGCCTTTGGAGGTGCTATTGGCGGATTCACAACCGGTAAAAAAGAGATCATTGATATGTTGCGTCAACGTTCACGTCCCTATCTTTTCTCAAATTCAATTCCACCCCTCGTGGCAGCGGCAGGAATTGCCGTATTTGACATGATGACCCGAACAAACGAACTACAAGATCGCTTGCACAACAACACCGCCTATTTTTACAAAAAAATGACCGAAGCTGGATTCGACATCAAACCAACCCAATCGGCAATTTGCGCTGTAATGCTCTACGATGCTAAACTTTCACAAGAATTTGCAAGCAAACTTCTAAACGAAGGAATTTATGTAATCGGATTCTATTTTCCTGTGGTTCCTAAAGATTTAGCTCGAATCAGAGTTCAACTTTCGGCAGCACACACCCAAGAGCATCTCGACAAAGCAATCACTGCATTTACTAAGATTGGGAAAGAGCTGGGCGTAATAAAATAACGCAAATCCTCTTTTAGCGCGTTGCTTTTTTGTATCCTGCAGTCAATTAACATTTTCCAAAGCAAGAACCATAATTGTACAGGATCAGACTTGCCAACGTTTAACAAAGTATTACGGTTTCAAAACCATCAATAACGATCGCTCCATAATGGTATATAATTAAACAGATAAACCTAATGGAGCGATTTTTCATTATATTTGTCGCATAATTTACGTAAAACAAGGTCTTGTGGAAAAATCAATAGTAATAATACCGACGTACAACGAAAAAGAGAACATTAGAGCCATTATTGAAGCCGTTATGGGATTAGATAAGGGGTTCCATGTTCTAGTTGTCGAAGACAATTCACCGGATGGAACAGCCGCTATCGTAAAAGAGTTAATGGAAAAATACCCGGAGTCGGTTCATATACACGAACGGAAAGGGAAACAAGGTTTAGGAACTGCGTATATCGCCGGTTTCAATTGGTCTCTTGAGCATAATTACGACTACATTTTTGAAATGGATGCCGACTTCTCTCACAATCCAAACGACTTGGTTCGATTACACGAAGCCTGTACAAATGGAGCCGATTTAGCCATTGGGTCTCGGTACGTAAGCGGAGTAAATGTTGTAAACTGGCCCATGGGTAGAGTTTTAATGTCGTACTACGCATCCGCTTATGTCCGGATGATAACCCGCATGAAAATTCGCGACACCACCGCAGGATTCAAATGCTATCGCAAAATTGTATTGGAAACCATTGATTTTGAACGAATTCGATTTAAAGGATACGCTTTTCAAATAGAGATGAAGTTTACCACCTGGAAACACGGATTCAACATTGTTGAAGTTCCCATTATTTTTACTGATCGTAAAGAAGGATCCTCAAAAATGAGTGGAGGCATATTCAGCGAGGCTGTATTTGGGGTAATGAAACTTAAAATAGGAAGTTGGTTTCGCACATATAAAAAAGCAAAGTAATGTCATCAATATTAATTACGAATGCAACAATTGTTAACGACAACAAAACCTTTGTTGGGCATGTACTAATTATTGGCGATAAAATTGACACCATTAGTACAACTCCAATAGAATCTAACGTGGACACAATAATTGATGCTACCGGATTACTTTTATTTCCGGGCGTAATTGACGACCAAGTGCACTTCCGAACACCCGGACTGACACACAAAGGGGATATAACAACCGAATCACAGGCAGCCATTGCAGGCGGAGTAACTTCGTTTATGGACATGCCAAACGTAAATCCTCCATCAACCACAATCAATTTACTGAACCAACGATTCGATTACGCCGCACAAAACTCATATGCCAACTACTCGTTCTATTTTGGAGCAACCAATGATAATATTGACGAAGTGAAAAAAATAGACCCTAAAAATGTGTGTGGCATCAAAGTATTTATGGGTTCATCGACGGGAAATATGCTGGTTGACAACAATAAAACGTTATCCGAAATTTTTGCCGAAAGCCCAACCCTTGTCGCCACGCATTGCGAAGATGAAGCGTCAATTATCAAAAACACCGCAACCGCTAAATCCAAATATGGAGAAAACATTCCGTTTCATATTCACCCTATAATAAGGAGTGACGAAGCATGTTATATCTCCTCGTCAAAAGCTGTTGAATTAGCCACTAAATACAACACACAACTCCATATATTACACATAAGTTCAGCAAAAGAACTATCCCTTTTCGATAACAAACCCATTGAGCAAAAACGAATAACCGCCGAAGTTTGCGCGCATCACCTGTGGTTTACAGAGGATGATTACAAATTAAAGGGCGGATTAATAAAATGGAATCCCGCCATTAAATCGGAACATGACCGTTCCCAACTACGCGAAGCCTTGAAATCCAACAAGCTAGACATTGTGGCAACCGATCATGCTCCACATACATTAGCCGAAAAGGACAATCCATACTTACGTTGTCCTTCGGGAGCGCCCATGGTGCAACACTCATTAACGCTTATGTTAGAACTCGTAAATCAGGGAATTTATAGTTACGAACAAGTGATTGAAAAAATGTGCCACGCTCCTGCAAAACTGTTTAAGATCAAAAAAAGAGGATATATTCAAACCGGATTTTATGCCGATTTAGTTCTCGTAGATCCAAACAAAACATTTCAGGTTACAAAAAACAACATTTTATATAAATGCAAATGGTCACCTCTTGAAAATGAGACATTTAAACACTCCATTGTTACAACTATTTTAAACGGAGCAATTGCATATAAAAACG
The DNA here is from genome assembly GCA_028709085.1 of Salinivirgaceae bacterium. Lineage (GTDB taxonomy): Bacteria > Bacteroidota > Bacteroidia > Bacteroidales > Salinivirgaceae > JAAYQU01. The sequence continues at coordinate 8,128 of JAQVXQ010000029.1, forward strand.
GAGAAGTTTATAAAACATTAGGAAAAAAGCTTGAATTCGACCGTTAATTACACGAGATTCGCTAATTAATGAAAGGGATGTACAACATAGCGCCAAGCTATACTGCTCCATTAAAAAGCAACATTAGTCAAAAAAAAAGTGTACAATATGCCGATACAAAAAAAAAGTCTTATATTGCGTTGAGTTATGAAATTTTAAACCGAAAAAATAACCAAAATTATGATAGAAAAGTACATAGCCGAACTGCTTGAAACAAACAATAGGGTGATCGTACCTGATTTCGGAGCATTTATGGTAAAAATAGATGCAGGCGACAAAACTGTCACGTTCAATGATTTTTTAAAGTACAACGATGGCTTACTAGTCAATCATATCGCATCGAAAGAGAAAATCTCTAAAGATGATGCTTTCAAGAAAATTAGAGAATTCGTTAAAGAGTTACTAAACACCTTAAAAACATCGCAGAAATTCACTTTAGGAACGATGGGATCATTGGTTAAGGACGAAAGAGGTGGTATTCGTTTTGTAGCGGAAAAATCAACAAATACAGTTAGTCCGGAAGATGCTGTTGAATCTGAGAAGGTTGAAGCAACAACAGACGAAACAGCCCCGAAAGCGACAGGCAAAACAGTTGTTGATGTGAAAAAAGACGAAAAAGCTCCTATAAAACCAGGGGCTCCGCTAGGTCAAAAACCGGCTGCAACACCTCCTCCTCCAATACCAGGACAAAGGCCCGAGCAACTTGGTAAACCAACTGTAAAACCAGGAACACCTCCGCCTCCTCAAGGAAGAAATCCAAACATTGCACCGAAAAAAGCACCGAAAAAAAACAACACAACAACTATTTTAATTATCGTAGGGATTGTTGTTGTCTTGGGTGTAATTGGAGGATTAATTTCCTTGAATTATGACGAATGGTTTGGAAAAGCAGAAAGAGAGCGTTTGGCAGAAGAAGCTCACCAAAAAGAACTTGTAATGAAAGCTCAACAAGACTCCATAAGGGAAGTTGAACGCGTACAAGATAGTATAAGAATAGCAACAGCAGAAGCTGAAGAGCTTGCTAGACAAAAAGAAATTGAAAAAAACCAAAAGAAATATTACCTAGTAGCAGGCAGTTTCAAGGTTCAGAAAAATGCTCAACGTTTTTCCGAACAATTAAATTCGCAGGGATACAAATCGGAGGTTTTCATGGAAAGCCGTGGTTTTTGGAGAGTTTCGTACAATAGTTTTATTGATCGCAGAGAAGCGTTTAATGAGTATCAGAAATTAAAACAAAACGAAATACAAGTCTGGGTTATCAGACATTAAAAAAAGCGGCTTAGGCCGCTTTTTTTGTTTCTATAAAATAAAAACTTATCTCTTTCCTGCCAATACAGCAAGTTTATATAAAATTCGTGCTCCAACATTGGCATCCCAATCACTACCAACTCCCGGAGAAACTTCGCATAAATCAAATCCAATAATTTGTCGTCCACTTCGTTTCAATACATGTAATAAATATAATGCTTGATTATAACTTAACCCTCCAGCCACCGGAGTGCCTGTATTTGGACATAGCTCAGGCATCAAGCCGTCAATATCGAAACTTATATAAACCTTTTCGGGCAATTCGTTAATTATGTTCAAACACTGTTGATGCCATGGGATACCTTGGAATTCATTCTCCTTGAGATCATGATCAGTAAACATAACTATTCGTGAATCCTCCTTTGCCAAAACAATTTCAGAAACGGAGACATCCCGAACCGCTACTTGAACGAGTTTTTGCACTCCACTGCATTTCAAAGCATTGTTCATAATGGATGCATGCGAATAGAGAAATCCTTCATAGGATAATCGCAAATCAGCATGTGCATCGATATGCAAAATGCCAAAAGAGCGATGGATTTCCGATAAAGCCTCTATTAAACCCAGTGGAGAACTGTGATCTCCACCCACAACGCCAACAATGGATGATTTGTGTAAATAATGCAACGAGGTTTGCTTCACAATTTCATTAACAGCAGAGCAATGATCGTTAATTGACTTTTGCATTGCGGATAATCCAAAATCAAGCTCAGCGCCACTCTCTAACGCAACTATAATTTGCTCCGCCTTTGGACGAAGGATTTTATTCCATTCTTCGATTCGACCATCCGGCAGAACGGAACCTATTTTTGTTTCCCACGCCTTATCAACCTCAAAATCAAAAAAATCGAGTTGAACAGAGGCCTCAATTATAGCGTTGGGTCCTTGAGATGTTCCTGGACGATACGATGTTGTTACATCCCATGGCACATTCAACAATACAATATCGGAAGAATCCGGATTGTTGGGGAAGCCAAAATAATTACCATTGGCTACCCCAACATCTTCTGGATTAAACTCGTTATTATTCATTAAGCAAACGCTTTACATACGTTGGCAATACAAATGCCGCGGCATGCAATTCTGGATTATAATAATGCATTATATTATTGCTGATAAATGTATCTGCTTTCTCGATATCTATTACCTTTGGATTGACGTTTCCTTTTGAGCCAATTTGTATCGACCAAACTCCCGATGGATAGGTTGGAATGTTAAAAAGAAGGGTGTTTACTTTGGTTTTGCCATAAATCTCTTTTAAACAGACATTTAATTCTGCAAAAGTTTCCGTATTAAACTTTGGAGATTCCCCTTGTACCACTAATAAGCCATTATCGTTCAGGATTCGCTTACAGTTTTTATAAAACTCATTGCTGAATAATCCTTCAGATGGTCCCACAGGGTCAGATCCATCAACGATCACTAAGTCATAACTTGTCTCGGATGCGTCTGCGGCGAATTTGATTCCGTCACCAATAACAAGATTCAGTTTTGGATGCGAGAATGCAGCACTCAATGTTGGAAGATGCAGTTTTGAAGCTTCGATAACTGCGTCGTCAATCTCAACCATATCAACATGCTCAATACTACGGTGCTTAAACAATTCGCGAATGGTTCCGCCATCGCCACCGCCGATTACCAACACTTTTTTAACTGCTCCGTGAGCTAAAACAGCGGGATGAGTGATCATTTCATGATAATGGTACTCATCTTTTTCGGTACACATAAACATATTATCGATGGTTAATGCCTTACCATAACCATATGTATTTATCACTTTAACCTTCTGATATGGAGATTGTTTTTCGTACAACACATCGCCTGAATGACGTAGCGATAAGGCTTGATTCTCATCTTTGTCCGTAAACCAAACATTCCGTTTGTATTGAGGTTTTACAACATCACTAATTTGTTCGCGATTTCCCCGAAGATCGAAATCGAGTCGTTCTAAAAGATTTACAGATCCTCGTTTAAGTTCAAGGGCACTATAATTCTTAGCTCCAAATCGGGTTTTAAGTTCATCGAATGAGACCCATGGATTAACGGTATCGCCACATGTGAATAAATCCACAGCAGCATACCCATACTCGGGCCATGTATGAATCGCTAAATGGCTTTCTTGAATAACTACAACGCCAGAAACTCCATATGGACTAAAGTGATGGAACGTTGAATTGATAACGGTTGCGCCTGATTTGACCGCAGCATCTACCATACTTTTTTCAATAAATGACACGTCATTCATAATTTCGGGTTTGCACCCATTAAACTCCACTAAGATATGTTTTCCTAATGCTCCCATTTTTGTTTCTATTTAAGTATTATACTAATTCAATTATTGATTGTAAAATTACGGTTTTATTTTAGCAATTTCGCAAAAAAAACAAATGAAGTAAAATGAGAAAACCTATTCTACTTCATTCAATATCTAGTATGTGTTAAAAATATACAACAAGGTTACACCCTTGTAATTTCTATATACATTGTTGTTGGAAATTCATAACTCACTTTAAAATAGCAAATTTCTCAAGTTCAGAACTTACTTTTAATCCTTTATTGATTACGTTATCTTTTTTCAATTCGAAACGCTGACGATTCTCAATAATTACAAAATTGATAGCCGATCCTTTGCTAATTAACCCATCTGCCTCGGTTATTATTAAAGAGGGTGCACTCCCTATTTTCCCAATTATGGCGCCAAGATCTACACTTTTATCTTGGGAAATAAAAATCATGTGTTGTGTAGTAATATCACCCACAGATTTAACTTTCTGTACTTCAATCGATTGATTTCCTGCGGATTTCGTTCCTGCTACTTTAATAAGTTCTTCGTATATCGGTGAATTACCGTAAACTGCAATTACAAAATTCCCACTTCTAGTTGAAACAGGCCATTCGACATATTTAGTAAAATTATACACAAACATAGCTTGAACTTTCTCCGCCTGTCCATAAACAGCTATGGCAAAGAATAATGCGATTGATAAGCTGAGAAATCGTTTCATAAACTTTCCTATTAAATTTATTGTTTTTTTCAATTAAAGCAAATACTGTGCTAAATATAGATAAACCGATCTATAAAATAAAATTAAATGGGGACATTATCTTTATTTTCTTAAAATAAGGATATACAATTTGACTTAAATATAATCCATTTGGATCGACCGACTCTCCTGCTTTTGATCGATCATGTTCATTAACAATCTCTTCGAAATCCGAAATTGTGATTTTGTGCTCCCCAACTTCAAGTAAAGTCCCAACAATGGCACGCACCATATTTCTTAAAAAACGATCGGCTGCAATTTCAAACACATAGAGATTTTCACAAGGTTGTGTCCATTGCGCAAAAGAGACATCACAGATTGTGGTCTTATTATCGCTTCCAATTTTACAAAAGCTCTTAAAATCAGAAACATTCAATAGTTTATTTGCCGCTTGATTCATTAATTCAATGTCGGGAACTTTCTTTCGAATGGTGGTTAAATTGCAACTAAATGGATTTTTTGCAACTTCGATCACATAATGATATGTCCGCGAAAGGGCATCGTATCGTGCGTGGGATTGAACGTCCACCCGAAAGACCTTATAAACAACAATATCGGCAGGTAACATTCGATTTAATCGATGGGTAATCTCTTGACAATCGTCAATTTCTGTATTAACATCGAAATGCGCAAAAAATTGAATGGCATGTACTCCGGCATCGGTTCTTCCAGCACCAACGGTTTCAATATTTTGACGCAAAAGCTTCGATAATCGATCGTTTAAAACACCTTGAACCGTTATTGCGTTATTTTGGATTTGCCAACCACTATAATTTGTCCCTCTGTATGCTAAATGTATAAAATATCGCATTGCTGTGATTTATTAATGATTATCGTTAAAATTCCGTTAAAGTTTCCCCATAAAACGCACCATTGTAACATAGGTACGTTATTTTTGTACACAAATCGAAATGCAAATTTAAACTTTAACTTAAACATATTATGAATTCCACCGTCGACATTCGCGAACTAAATGAACGCATAAAGTTAGAAAGTGCTTTTACAGAGATCATTACCCTTGAAATGAATAAGGTAATAATTGGTCAAAAAAAGTTGGTTGAGAGTTTATTAATCGGGCTCTTATCCGATGGTCACATATTGCTAGAAGGAGTCCCTGGTTTAGCAAAAACACTTGCTATAAGCACATTAGCACAAACTATTGATGCAGGATTTAATAGAATTCAATTTACTCCCGACTTGCTCCCTGCCGATATTGTTGGCACCATGATCTATAGTCAGAAAAAGGAGTTATTTGAAGTAAAAAAAGGTCCTATTTTCACGAATTTCATTCTCGCTGATGAGATTAACCGTGCCCCGGCGAAAGTACAAAGTGCGCTACTGGAAGCGATGCAGGAAAAACAAGTAACCATTGGCGATACTACGCACAAGCTTCCCATTCCATTTTTGGTACTGGCAACACAAAACCCCATCGAGCAAGAAGGCACCTACCCGCTTCCCGAGGCACAAATGGACCGTTTTATGTTAAAAGCGGTGATTAATTATCCGTTGATCGAGGAGGAAAAGCTGATCATGCGACAAAACTTAACCAAAGATTTTCCGTTTGCAAATAAAGTTGTTTCGGCTGCCGAGATCGTAAAAGCCAGAGAGGTCCTTAAAGAGGTTTATTTGGACGAAAAAATTGAACGATATATCGTTGACATTGTTTTTGCTACTCGTTTCCCCGAACAATACAAACTAAGCGAACTAAAAGAGATGATTGCTTATGGAGGTTCGCCACGTGCAAGCATTAGCTTAGCAAAAGCAGCAAAGGCATATGCTTTCATTAAACGACGCGGTTATGTTATCCCCGAAGATGTACGTGCCGTATGTCATGATGTATTACGCCATCGAATTGGAATCACCTATCAGGCTGAAGCAGAAAATATTACATCCGTTGACATTATAGACCAAATTTTAAATACAATCGAAGTGCCTTAATCAATAAAGTAAGGGATTATTGTCAATTTAATATCTAACTCACAAAATAGAAAACGGTGCAAACAAGCGATATATTAAAGAAAGTTCGCAAGATAGAGATCAAAACCAGGGGATTAACACGTCACGTTTTTGCCGGTCGCTATCATTCCGCTTTTAAAGGAAAAGGGATGACATTTAGCGAAGTACGTGAGTATCAGTATGGCGACTCGATTCGAAATATCGATTGGAACGTTACGGCGCGATTTAATCACCCATTCGTAAAGATTTTCGAAGAAGAGCGCGAGCTAACGGTTATGCTTCTCGTGGATTTAAGTGGATCACGAAATTTTGGATCCAATACAATTCTAAAAAGGGATTTAATGACTGAGTTGGCTGCCGTACTCTCGTTCTCGGCCATCCAAAACAATGATAAAATTGGAGTGCTCTTTTTTACCGATCAAATTGAAAAATTTATCCCCCCTAAAAAAGGAAGAACGCATATATTACGCATTATAACAGAGCTACTTACATTTGAACCCAAAGGAAAAGGAACCGATATTACAAAAGCACTTGAGTTTTTCACAAGTGCCATTAAACGTAGGTGTACAGCATTTGTAATTTCCGACTTTATTGATCAAGGATATGAAAAAGCAATGATGATTGCCAATAACAAGCATGATTTAGTTGCCTTGCGCATTAACGATCCGGCAGAAAACAATCTTCCAAATGTTGGATTAATACGACTAAACGATGCCGAAAATGGGGAGGAATTTTGGGTTGATACTGCCCGGAAAAAAAATCAAACCACTTACAAAACGTGGCGCAATGATCTAGAACAGTATTTTAATCGATCGATAACAAAAAGCGGAGTAGATTCTGTAAACATTCAGACCAACGAAGATTATGTTATACCATTGATAAAATTATTCAACAAAAGATCCCTATAATTTTCACTATTCAATCAGCAACGCCCTAAATGTTGTACCCATACTCATACAACTAATTTGTTATGAAACTAAAGACGCTAATAATATCTTTTATCTTACTATTAACAATGGGATTACTGTCGAGCTCGGCTCAATCCGTGGATCCTGTTGCTAGTGCCAAGCTAGACACCACCTTAGTTTTAATTGGCGATCATGTAACCCTGCAAATTGATGTGGAATTGTTCGATTCTACATTTGTACAATTTCCGGTTTACACCGACACCATTACAAAGGATGTGGAGATACTGCGAGATTTACCATTTGATACAATCCGAGAAAACAATAAAACGGTAATCCGAAAGCAATACATTTTAACATCGTTCGATAGTGGTAGCTATTATATAAATCCTATTGCAATAACCTTGCGCACCAAGGAATCCGAAGCCCAAACAATTTATACAAATCCACTTTTCCTTAGTGTTCAGACCATTCAAATAGATAGCACGGAAAATAGAATTGCCGATATAAAACTCCCACTAGAAACTCCGCTTACAATTAATGAGTTTATAAGCGAATATCTGCCATACCTGTTAATTATGATTACGGTTGGAATACTTGCATTTTTGTTAATTTGGCTTATTCGCAAAACCAAAAAGCAACCTACGGAACCCATTGTTGAAATTCCAAAAGAGGAGGCTCATGTTATCGCTTTGCGCGAACTCGATGCATTGAATGCAAAGAAAATGTGGCAGGAAGGAATGATAAAACCGTTCTATTCCGAACTCTCCGATATAATACGACGATATCTGGAACATCGATATGAGATTCCAGCATTGGAAAGCTCAACATCAGAAATTGCTTTTATTACTAAATCGCTTGCGATATTAGACAAAGAGATACAACACAAACTAATGGAGTTTTTAGAGACAGCCGACCTTGTTAAGTTTGCAAAGTTTGAACCATTAGCTTCAGAACATCTGAAATTTATGGAACAATCCTACTCTTTTGTGTTAAAAACAAAAATTGAAATCATTGATAAAGAGGGGACAAACAACGACGCTACTCAAAACAAAGAAGAGAACAACACAAACTAATTAACCAATAATTAAAACAAACTTAAAAATCACATAAATGTTCGACTATTCTTTTGCTAATCCCGAATATTTCTATTTGCTCATATTGCTTGCACCGCTTATAGGATGGTACATATGGCGCGAACCACGGAAACATGCAACCTACCAAATAAGCAGTTTATCGGCATTTAGTACAGGAAACATACAATGGAGGGTACTTTTACGCCATTTACTATTCGGATTGCGGATAATTGCATTCGTTTTATTAATCACCATAATAGCCCGACCTCAATCGTCGAGAGCGTGGGAAACCCAAACAACTGAAGGAATTGATATAATAATTGCTCTCGATATATCGGGAAGTATGCTAGCGCAGGATTTTAAACCCGACCGAATTGAGAGTGCCAAGGAACAGGCAATTCGATTTGTTAATGGTCGCCCCAATGACCGAATTGGACTGGTTATTTATGCTGGCGAAAGTTTCACCCAATGTCCGTTAACCACCGACCACGCGGTTTTAATAAATATGATTGGAGAAATTAAACCGGGCATAATTACAGACGGTACTGCCATTGGACTTGGATTGGGAACGTCGATAAATCGATTAAAAGAGAGTAGCGCCATGAGTAAAGTTGTGATTTTACTCACCGATGGTGTAAATAATGCCGGCGCTGTTGACCCAATTACAGCCGCCGAAATTGCAAAAACATTTGGTATCAGAGTATATACCGTAGGTATTGGCACACGAGGCGAAGCGCCCTATCCGGTACAAACCCCCTTTGGCATACAATATCAGAATATGAAAACCGAAATCGACGAGGATCTTCTGCGTCAAATTGCCGATCTAACAGATGGACAATACTTTAGAGCAACCTACAAAAGAACCCTGTCGGAAATTTACGATCAAATTGATACGCTTGAAAAAACAAAAATAGAAGTTAAAGAATACAGTAAAAAACAAGAGGAATATTTAACATTGGCCATATTAACATTGGTCATTGTTTTATTTGAATTCACCTTGCGTTTTACGATACTTAGAACCCTTCCTTAAAAGAAAATAAGCTATGTTTGAATTTGGAAATCCACAATATTTACAAATCCTTTGGATAATACCGTTGCTAATTTTAGTATTCGTAAGCTGGAGAGTTATAAGCAATCGGAAGGTGAAAAAACTCGGGAATCCAGAGATTGTTGCATTTTTAATGCCTTATCGATCGACCACTCGTCCAACATATAAATTTATTTTTTGGATTATAGCAGTTATCGCACTCATACTATTATTAGCACGACCCCGATATGGGGTTCGGACCGAAGAAGTACGCCGACAAGGACTTGAACTTGTAATTGCACTCGATATTTCCAACAGTATGTTGGCTGAAGACATCGCCCCCAATCGATTAATGGCATCAAAAAGGGCTATAAATCAACTTATTTCGAAATTGGAAAACGATCGATTAAGTCTCATTCTATTTGCCGGAGATGCGTTTACACAACTTCCCATGACCAACGATTATGGTGCAGCCAGAATGTTTGTTGATGCCGTTGAAACAGATTTAATTGCCAATCAAGGAACAGATATCTCAACAGCGATTAATCGTGGTTTAAGCTCTTTTTCGACCAACGAAACGAGCAATAAAGCGATGATTATTATTTCCGATGGAGAGGATCACGAAGAGAAGGCCATTGAACTGGCAAAAAAAGCAGGAGAAAAAGGGATTCGTATTTTCACCCTGGGAATGGGACTTCCAGAAGGTGCCCCAATTCCTGTGAAAGGAAGAAAAAACGAGTTTCATCGTGATAAAAATAACAACACCGTGATTACTCGTCTAAACGAGGGAATGCTTCAACAATTAGCTGCAGCAGGAAATGGAATGTATATTAGAGCAAACAATATACGCATAGGATTAATAACCCTCTTTGATGAACTTAATAAACTTGAAAAAGGCGAAGTGATTGGAAAAGTATTTGCCGAATACGAAGAACAGTATGGTTTTATTGCTGCTTTTGCGCTTATTCTACTATTAATAGAATTAATGATTTCGGAGAAAAAATCGGCATTATGGCAAAAAATAAACCCACTAAATCCCAAAAATAGAATATCCAAATAATTCTAAAAACAACACAACGTTGAATTATGGAAAAACATACAACATTCAAATTGACCCTTACTTTTGGACTTATTGTGATTGCATTTACACTTTTTGGTCAACAGGAGAGAAAATATATTCGCGAAGGAAACGAACTTTACCGATCAGCCATTGACGACTCCGGGAAAGTGGATTCAACCAAAATGAAAGAGGCTGCCGAGCTATATCGCAAGGCCATTGAAAAGGCACCTACATCGTATCAGGCGAAATACAATCTTGCAAATGCTAAATTCAAGAATCAAGACTATGAAGCCGCCGAGCGTGAGTTTAAATCCATTCAGAATAGTATTTCACACGATACAATTCAAGCTAAAATATATCACAACCTGGGAAATAGCCTCTTGATTCAAGGAAAAATTGAGGAGAGCATTGAGTCATACAAAAATGCATTGCGACGAAATCCGAAAGATATTGAGACGAAATATAATCTGGCTCTTGCGCAAAGCAAATTAGATCAGATGCAAAATCAGCAAGAACAAAACCAAGATCAGAATCAAGACGAAAATCAAGATCAAGACCAAAAACAGGAACAGAGTCAAGATAAAAAACAAGAGCAGCAACAAAGTACAGAAGAGAAGCAAGCCCAAGAGCAACAAGCCGAAGAAAAACAGGCACAAGCGGACGAAGAGAATAACGATAATATATCGAAAGAAGATGCACTGCGGATTTTAGAGGCGCTGCAAAATGATGAGCAAAACGTACAAGATAAACTTAAGCAACAAAATAAAAGCAAGGCACGACCGAAATCATCAAGAGATTGGTAAAATTGATACTAAAATTGTATTTTTGTATCAATAGACAAAAACAGACCTTTTTATCATTGCCATTAATTGAAAATATAGATTTATGAACTTTATTGGAAAATATATAGGAATTATTACTTTGCTGCTGATTGGACTAAATCCCTTTTTCGTTTCAGGTCAGGGGAAAATTGAAGGGCAAGCACCCAAAGTAGTACAAGAAGGAGAGCGATTTCAATTGGTTTATACAATAAACGCTAAATCAGATACTCCAAACATCAACATCCCCGATGCCTTTCAAATCCTAAGCGGTCCTGGAGTATCTCAGAGTCAACGAATGGAATACATCAATGGCAAGATGAACTCCTCTATATCAATAACATACACCTACATTTTACAGGCTCAAAAAGAGGGCGAATTTACGATACAACCGGTAAGTGTATCCATTGATGGAAAAACAGCGACCTCGAATGCAGTTACAATTGAAGTCGTTAAAGGCAATAACACTAAACAACAACTTGCAAAAGGATTAGCCGAAAGCAAAGCAAATGGTGAAAAAGTAAAGTCAGATCCCGATTTTTTTGTTCGTGTGCATGTAGATCGTAAAAGTGTATATCAAGGAGAAGGCTTGGTAGCTACATTAAAATTATACACAACATTAAACCTTAACAGTTTCGAGAAAGTTGATTTCCCTAAATTCACTGGATTCTATAAAGAAGAGATCGAAACGGTATCGCAAATTCAACTGCAAAGAGAAAACGTAAACGGAAAAATATACCAAGCTGGTACAATTGCAAAATATCTGCTCATGCCCCAGCGTAGTGGCATCATCGAAATTGACCCTTTAAATGTTGAGGTAATCGTTTCGGAACGGGTGCGTTCAAACGATCCTTTTGATTCGTTTTTTGGCGGAAATGTCAGACGCTATAAAGTTGCCAACAGTAGCCCGATAGTAAAAATAGATGTAAAGCCGTTGCCCGAACCACGTCCCGATGATTTTACAGGTGGTGTAGGACAGCTGAAACTCAACGCCTCGGTTAGCCGAAATAGTTTAAAAACCAATGACGCTTTAAATTTAAAAGTAAAATTTACCGGCACAGGCAACATTCGTTTTTTAGATAACCCAAAAATAAATTTCCCAGTCGATTTTGAAGTTTATGATCCCAAAAAAGATGTAAATATTAAAGTAACCGCCAATGGTGCAACCGGAGTCGTTTTGTGGGATTACCTTGTTATTCCAAGACATGCAGGCGATTTCACCATCCCAGAAATTAGTTATTCCTATTTCGATCCATCGAGCAAATCGTACAAAAAATTAAAGGCAGGTCCATTTGCAATCAATGTTGAACAGGGTGCCGAACAGGCCAGCCAAGGAACCGTTTCGGGTCCCACTCGACAAGGAGTTCAAAATATAGGATCCGACATTCGATACATTCAAACAGGAAACTTAAATTTATCCTCCAAAGGACAGTATCTATTCAACACCCCTCTGTTTTGGGCAGGATACATTATTCCGTTGTTAATATTCATTATCTATCTGGTAGTCAAAAGGAAACACGAACAAGATCGTTCCGATATCGTTAAAGTTAGAAACAAACGTGCCGCTAAAATTTCGCGGTCACGTCTAAAATCAGCACGGAAATACATCAAGGACAACAAAGAAGCACAGGTTTACGACGAGGTTTTGAGAGCACTGTGGCAATATTTGGGCGATAAACTGGCCATTGACCAAGCTCGTTTGAGTAGAGACAGCGTTTTAGAAGAGATGAAGAATCGCAATGTTGACCCGGAAGTAGTTGCAAAGGTGGTCGATCTAGCCGACATTTGCGAAATGGCACGTTACGCTCCGACAGCCGTTAAAACTCCGGCAGCAGAAGCATATGCGCAAGCGGTGGAATTATTAGTACAGTTAGAAAAAGCCGTCAAATAACCGGAATCCAAATAGCAATAACAAACATCAACGATTGAAAATTGAACGAAAATGAAAAAATCCATTATAATTGTCATCGTAGTAATACTTTTGGGATCGTTCGTTAAAGGACAGTCGAACTTAACGCCCTATCTTGACTCAGCACAGACGGCCTATGCAAACAATGATTTTAAAAACTCGGTTCGATTATATTTACGAGTTGTGGAACATGGCTACGAATCTCCACAGATTTTTTATAACATTGGCAATGGCTACTACAAACAGATGAAAATTGCCAACGCGGTTCTTTGGTACCAAAAAGCATTACAGATTGACCCTACATATGAAGATGCAATTGCAAACTTAAAACTGGCGCAAGAACTTATTGTGGATAAAATTGACCCAATAACCCCTCCGTTTTACAAGCGGTGGTACAAAAATATGATGCTATGGTTCTCGCCAAATACATGGGCATTAACAACATTAGGATCATTTTTACTATTCACTATTGCATTATTTATTCTGTTTTCCAATATCGAAAACAAACTACGGGGTTTGTCAATGCCGATTGGAATTTTAGCATTCATTTTAAGCGTCGGATCATTTTTTATCTCCAAATCCGCCTACAACTATGTTACAAATCGTTCCTTGGGCGTGGTAATGTCGCCTTCGGTAACCATCCGAAGTACGCCATATGAAGAAGGGACAAAACTTTTCACCATCCATGAAGGATTAACCATAAACATTACCACCGAAGTGGAAGGATGGTACGAAATCCGTTTAGAAGATGGTCGTGTAGGTTGGTTAATGACGAAAGATGTTGAGGCTATTTAAAGGAATGCCTGAAAAATATAGCCACTATTGGGTTCTATTTTTATGGAAATTCCCTGATGAATAATATGAGAAACGTTAGCTTCAATGGTTTCAATCCCAAATAAAAGTTCCTTTGCACTAACAAAATGGTCTAGTCCCAACCCCATGATTGCAAAGGCGTGATGAGGGATATAAATATTAAAAACATGTTGATTCAAAGGATCAAAATTAATCACAACCAACCAAAATTGCGATTTGTTGTGACGTAAAAACGCATAGATTTTATCGCTGTCCAAATTATGCTCATTTCCCCACATTAGATCATAAAAAGAGGATTGCAACAACGATGCATTAGCAAGACGCAGTTGCAACAAACGAGAATACATATTTCGTAACCACTGTTGTTCTGCACTCAAATTGGAGGCGTTAAATTCACCATTGGATACCCATTTCTGATAGGATTCTATTTTCCAATAATCAAAAATAGTAGTTCGTCCATCGGAACCGCTATATCCCTCACAATCAGAACCCGACTCCCCAATTTCTTGTCCAAAATAGACCATAACGGAACCTTGATGCATGGTAGAGGCCAATATCATTCCTGGAAATCCTATTTTTGCATTCCCGGCAAATTGTGCTGAAGCGATACGTTGTTCGTCGTGATTTTCTAGAAACCGAAGCAAATGCGAGCCTAGCCCCTCTTGCTGTTTCCAACATTGCGAGATTAGTTTGGCCGAGGCCTGTCCACACAAAATGGCGCGAAGGTAGTTGTAGAACTCCTCTTTATCGTACAGAACATCAAATCCACCATCAAAAATATAACTTCGATACAAACTGGGGTTGTAAACCTCGGCCAAGAAAATAAGTCCCGCTCTTTTTTGTTTTATCTTTTTAATGACCCAATTCCAAAACTCAACCGGAACCATTTCAGCCATATCAACTCTAAAACCATCGACTCCTTTTGAACTCCAAAAATCAAGAATTTCAAACATTCGATACCATGTATCCGGAATTGGATCAAAATGCGGTGATTTTCCATTCCAATAATCGAGCCCATAATTTAATTTCACCGTTTCGTACCAATCATTGATAGAGGGCTTTACGGCAAAACAATCGTTTCCTGTTGCTTTGGCAGGAACCTCAACATAGGTGGAGTTTTTGTCAATATAAGGGAACTGAATTCCGTCGGGCAGTTCAAAGGAAGCACCCAGATAGTAAAAATTGTTTGTTGGGGAAAAGCGGAGATCAACGTTATCATTGGCTCCCAAATCGGGAATCCCGCTAGGCTTTGTTTCAGACTTATACTCCCTACAAACATGATTGGGAACAAAATCAATTAAAACGTTCAAATTCAGGTCGTGACAACGTTGAATAAGACTCTCAAACTCCTGCATCCGATTGGGCACATCGACGGCCAAGTCAGGATCTACGTCATAATAATCCTTTATGGCATAGGGTGAACCAGCAACGCCTTTCACTATGGATTCATTGTCGTGTGTTAAGCCAAATTCACTGTATTTTGAACAGGAAGCGTGCCGTATAATTCCGGTAAACCACACATGAGTATAGCCCATGTTCTTAATTTCTAAAAGTGCTTCTTTAGTAAAATGGTTGAATTTCGAACATCCATTTTCAAGTCTAGAGCCAAATGGTTTATTCACTCCTTCCGAAACTTGAAATAATCGGCTAAAAACTTGATAAATATTAATAATCATCGGAACTCTTTTAAAATGAGAAACATCTATTTTCATTGTATTGCGATAACAGTCGCAAACCATATAGCGAAGATAGTAAGTTATTGACAATCAAGAAAACAAATTGGATTATTATTAAAAATAAATGTAACTTGCATTATTTTAAGGGGAATTTTGGGTACGGTGATTCAGACAGAAACCGTTTCCAATAGCATTCAGGGATACTTAGATTTACAACTTTAAATGGGGAATAAATAATGAGACCTAAATTACTTACAGGTTTTGAGGAAGACGTCTATAATGGATATCTCTCCTATTTCACAGCCTACACAAACCGGAATTGGGATGGTATGCTAAAAACTTTTCATCCTGAAATTACCGCTGTGGGAACTGGAATTGACGAGGTTAAACTCTCTTGGGAAGAGATAATCGAGTTTTACAGACGGGAGTTTGAACAAGCTCCCGAGGCAATGAAATACGACATTACCGATGTTTTCGTGCAAAAAATATCGTCGGATTCTGCCCTATTAGTTCTAACCTGCCACATGAAATACGCATCTCTGCAACAACATTTTTGTGTTCCAAACAACCGAACTACTGCCATAATGAAACTTTCAGGCGGAGCTTGGAAACTTCTTCACGGACACTGGTCGCAACCTGCCGAAGGACAAGATATTGGGGAGAGTATTCCATATAAAAAACTTCAGGAGAATAATAAAAATTTGGAACAAATAGTACTCGCTAGAACGCAACAGATTCAGGATCAAAATGAAAAGTTAGAAAAACTAAACAATACTAAAAATCATTTATTTTCAATTATAGCCCATGATTTACGAAGTCCGTTTAACGTTTGATGGTATGGTGTCGTGCGGGATTACGAAGCGTTAAACTATCAAGTTACACCGCCATTTTTTACGAGCTACAAACGCTCGAAAACCTCTGAAACCCGCATGCACTATACCATGTGTTGTGTGCTGGCTGTTTTTTTCTTTGTAATATTAAAAAAATCTTAAAAAAATTTGTATACATCGTAAATCTATGTATCTTTGTCCTATGTATTCAAAAGAACTATTAAA
>JAQVXQ010000030.1 GCA_028709085.1 Salinivirgaceae bacterium
CCCAAAGTTATGGCAATGCTTATTTTTAGTCCTGTACTTAATATCCTTAGTGTCTTCATTGGGTTGGTTGGAGGATATATTGCAGTAATGACAACATCGGTTATTCCCGTATCCGAATATCTCTATGGATTGTCGCTTGCTTTTATTCCATATTATATGTTTTACTCCATTATTAAAAGCGTAATATTTTCCTTTATCATAACAAGTGTATCAGCATATCAAGGATATTATACAAATGGAGGATCGCTCGAGGTGGGAAAGGCAAGCACACGAGCTGTAGTACACAGCAGCATCCTAATCTTAATTTTTAATTTGATTTTAACCCAACTTTTATTAGCATGATAGAAGTACAATCTATATCCAAAAGTTTTAATGGTGTACAAGTTCTTGAGGACATAAGTGCCCGTTTTGAACAAGGTAAAGTGAATTTGATTATAGGTCAAAGCGGATCAGGGAAAACGGTACTTTTGAAAACAATTGTTGGTTTACATGTTCCCGATAGTGGTACAATTCTATATAATAATCGCGATTTTTTTTCCCTAACAACAACAAAAAAGAAAGAACTTAGACAAGAGATTGGAATGCTTTTTCAAGGAAGTGCACTCTTTGATTGGGCCACTGTGGAAGAGAATGTGCGATTTCCACTCGATTATTTCACAAATTGGAGCATGTTAAAGAAACAAAAAAGAGTGCTCTTCTGTTTAGAACGCGTTCAATTGCTAAAAGCAAAAAAATTGATGCCCGGTGAACTCAGTGGCGGAATGCAGAAACGAGTGGCAATTGCCAGAGCAATATCCATAAACCCAAAATACCTGTTTTGTGATGAACCCAACTCCGGACTTGATCCACAAACCTCAGGGGTTATTGACAATTTAATCCTCGAGATTACAAAAGAATACGGAATGACAACCATTGTTAACACTCATGACTTAAATTCGGTACTTGCCATTGGAGAACGCATAAACTTTATTAAGGATGGTAAAAAATGGTGGGAAGGCGATAAAGAATCAATTCTTAGTACCGACAATACAGAATTGAGAAGCTATCTTCTTGCCTCCGAAGTGGTTCGAAAAGCAAACCTTTTGGAAGACCACTAAATTTCGGTAAATAAAATCATTCAACAAGTCCTTCATGATTGTCGGCAAAATTCTTTGTCATTCAAATTGGAGCATACGCTGGTAATAGAAATTAAATCCGTCAATTCATGGTGTTTACAAAAGAAATTGAATCAAAAACATTAACTTTGTCGGTTAAATATAAAGATAAACTACAATGGATTCAGATATATTCGATAAAACCAATATTCCTCATCCCGAAGAGAACCCCAATAGACCAAAATTTACGGGTAATTTTGCAAAACTCAATGTTCATAACTGGTTGTATAATAAGCCAACAATAACACCAGAGAAAGAAATTGTTGAAATAAAATTTAAGAACACTCGAAAAGGGTTTTACCACAATGTTAATAATTTGAATCTTCAAATTGGTGATTATGTGGCCGTTGAAGGTACGCCCGGACATGATATTGGAGTTGTGTCGCTGACCAATGAAATTATATTCGAACAGTTAAAAAAGAATCGGGTATCCTTAGATTCCGAGTTTAAAAAAGTATATCGAAAAGCAAAGCCAACAGACATTGAGAAGTGGAGAGAGGCTATTGTTCTCGAACATGCAACCATGCTTGAATCCCGAAAGTTAGCACGCGATATGGGCCTCAATATGAAAATTGGGGATGTTGAATTCCAAGGCGATAAAACCAAAGCAATCTTTTATTACATTGCCGATGAACGCGTTGATTTTCGTCAGTTAATTAAAGTGCTTGCCGAGCAATATCGAATCCGAATTGAAATGCGACAAATTGGAGCTCGTCAAGAAGCCGGCCGAATAGGCGGAATTGGTTCATGTGGTCGCGAATTGTGTTGCAGCACATGGATCGGAAACTTTGTATCGGTGGCTACCAACGCAGCACGAGTTCAGGAACTTTCTTTAAACCCACAAAAATTGGCAGGACAGTGCAGCAAATTGAAGTGTTGTTTAAATTATGAACTCGATAGCTACTTGGATGCACGTCGAGAATTCCCAAATACAGAGATTATATTGCGAACAAAAGAGGGCAATGCTAATCATGTGAAAACCGATGTATATAAAGGAATAATGTGGTACGGAATTAATTCCGATAATCGCCATCAAATTGTACCGTTAACAACAAGTAGGGTGATTGCTATAATTAAGGCAAATCGAAAGGATATTCTTCCCGATAAACTCATCGATAAAGACGAAGCACCAGCAATCCCATTGAAAGAGGTAGATCTAATGGATTACCAAAATGTAGTTGGACAAGAGAGTATGGATCGGTTTAACAAGCCAAAATCAAAAAGAAAAGACAATCGACCTCGAAATAAAGGACGAAATTACAATAATTTAACACGACCCAATAACCGTAATAAAGGGGATAATACGAGTGGAGAATCAGCCAAAAAGCAATAAAATGAAAAAGGAAAACTTCATGAAAAACAGAAAGCTAATTTCTTTTATTGCCTCTGTTTTATTCGGTTTCATGACGGTCTCATGTGACAGCAACTTTGTTTATGAGGATAATACCCCTCTTGGATTGGAGCAGTGGTCGATGGATAGTAGCTATAATTTCAACTTTCCCATCAATGATACTGTTTCTTTGCACAATATGTATATAAATATCCGAAACTCTGGTAGTTATAAGTATCAGAACCTATTGTTGTATATCGATTTTAAATTACCAAACAATCAAACCATAATAGATACCGTAAATTGCATTCTTTCCGATTCAAAAGGGAAATGGTTGGGATCGGGTTGGGGAAGTTTGTGGTCATCGCAAATCCCTTATAAAATGCACGTCCGGTTTCCATCTCAAGGCGCATATTCAATACAAATTACACACGCCATGCGCGATGAAAAACTAAAGGCAATTTCTGACATCGGTATTCGAATTGAAAAATCAAAGTAAAAGTGGGAAAGAATAAACTAGAGCGTTTTGCCGAAAACGACACTTTTCGTCATGTTGTGCAGCCCGATTTGATTGAGGCGCGCGAGCATGACAATGAAATAAAGGGCACATGGAATCGTTGGATGTTTGAAAACAACAATCCAATTGTAGTTGAACTTGGATGCGGGAAAGGAGAATATACCGTAGCATTGGCGCGAGAAAACAGAAATGTTAATTATATTGGTGTTGATATTAAAGGCGCACGAATATGGCGTGGCGCACGTACTGTTGCGGAAGAAAATTTGAAAAATGTTGCATTTTTGCGTACCCGAATTGAGTTTATTTTACGCTATTTTGGAAAAAATGAGATTGATGAAATCTGGATTACATTTCCAGATCCACAATTGAAAACTCGAAGAGCGAAAAATAGATTAACACACTCCGAATTTTTAAATCGATATCAGCAATTTTTAAAACCAAATGCCGTTGTTCACTTAAAAACAGACAGTCTGTTTATGCATCGGTATTCGAAAATGGTATTGATGCATAACGGAATCGATATTCTGGAGGCGAGTGAAGATATTTACGTTAATCCTGAAATTGATCCCATATTAACCATAAAAACAACCTACGAAAAAATGTTTATGTCAAAAGGATTTCCGATTACATATCTGAAATTTCGAATGAAGCCAAATATAAAATTTACCGAACCGGAGTATGATAACAACGAGCTACTTCAAATCTGTTTACGAGATTGTCCGGCAGATACCGAAAGGTAAAATTACCACTTACGGTGCTATTGCTGAGTGTATTGGAGGGAAAAAAGGAGCTCGAGTTGTTGGTTGGGCATTAAATAATACAAGCCATTTGCCCGAACCTATACCGGCACACCGAGTGGTGAATAAACAAGGATTGTTGACGGGAAAGCGATACTTTTGGGGAAATAGCATGAAGGAGATGCTACAACAAGAAGGGATAATTATTGAAAATGATAAAATTATGAATTTTGAAACCTGTTTTTGGGATCCTCATCAGGCGTTAAAACAGGGGTAAATATAAAATGTGTTAATCATGAATATAAAAGAGATATTTAAAAGTTTACAAAAAGTAAATCATCCAGAAAGTAAGAGCGATATTGTTACTCTTGGGATGGTTCAAGAAATTAAAATCGAGGGCAATAAAGTATCGTTTACACTTATTTTTAAAACCAATAGCGACCCATCGATAAACCAAATCCGACAGGCTTGTGTTCAACAGTTAGAGACTGATTTTGAGGACATTGCCATACGTGGGAACATAAAAGTTAGAGCACTTCAGAAAGATCCTCAATTGTCGGGCCTCGATAAAGTGAAAAACATTGTTGCCGTTGTTTCGGGAAAAGGGGGAGTAGGGAAATCAACGGTAGCGGTTAATTTGGCGGTTGCGTTGTCTCAAAAAGGCTACAAAGTTGGGCTTCTTGATGCCGATGTTTATGGACCAAGTTTGCCGAAAATGTTTGATTTGGAGAGCGCACATCCGGAAGTAAATTCAAGCGATGGTCGTACCGAAATAACTCCATTGGAAAAATATGGCGTAAAAGTAATGTCAATGGGATTTTTTGTTGATCCTGATCAACCCCTTGTTTGGCGGGGACCAATGGCTACAAATGCACTAAAGCAACTACTATTGGAACCCAATTGGGGCGAACTTGATTACTTGATTCTGGATATGCCTCCAGGAACGGGAGACATTCATTTAACGGCAGTACAAACGGTCGCATTAACCGGAATTGTCGTTGTCTCAACTCCTCAAAAAGTCGCCATTGCTGATGTTATTAAAGGAATTAATATGTTTCGAAGCAATTCCATTAGTGTTCCCGTACTTGGGTTAGTGGAAAACATGGCGTGGTTTACACCCGATGAGTTGCCCGATAATCGATATTATATTTTTGGAAAAGGCGAATTAGCAAAGGTTGCAAAGCAATTTGACACTCCCATATTAGGACAGATTCCCATTGTTGAGAGCATTGCGCACGATTCAGATATAGGAGAACCACCCGCTTTGAAAAATAATTTGATTGGAAAATCGTTTATGCAATTGGCAGAAAATGTGGTGAAAGCTGTGGAACGTCGAAACGAAGAATTCGCCCCCACAACCATAGTTGATGTTAAATAACAGCATTAAATCATTTAAACCCCGTTGCGTTGAGAAGGATAATTTATAGCATACTTGGACTTGCGTTTATCATTATAGTGGCAGGTGGTTGTTCTACAAGCAAGAATACATGGAGTCGTAGAGCTTACCATAATGTGAACTCTTATTTTAATGCCTATTATAATGGTGATTTAGCATACCGTGAAGGCATGAAAAAAATGAATGAGGAGACCAAGGATAACTATAGTTTAATAATTCCAGTTTTTCCGTATTCCAATAAAGGGAATAGTTCTATTGCAAGTACTGCAATGGATAGAGCCTTTAAAAAAGGATCGAAGGCTATTCAAAAACATTCTATAACTGCACGTCCCGAAAAAAGACCCAAAAGCACAAAGAAACGAGAGTTTTACGATCAACCTGAATTTGTGAAATGGACATGGCACTCCTATTTGCTTGTGGGGAAGTCGCACTTTATAAAGCGCGACTTTTATGCCGCCATTGAATCGTTCTCTTTTATTATCAAAACCTACTCAATGCTTCCCATAAAGTATGATGCACAACTTTGGTTAGCTCGCACATATACAGAAATGGGGAGTTTTAAACGAGCCGATCCAATTTTTAAACTCATGGAAGGAACAAGTGACTTCCCAGAGCGTTTGGAGCGTGATCTGAATTTAGTAAAGGCTGATTATCATTTAAAACAGAACGAATTAGAGTTGGCAGCCGTGCATTTGGAGTTGGCCGTTAAATTGACAAAGAGAAAATCGGAAGTATATCGATACCAATTTATTCTTGGACAGATTTATCAGCAATTGGGCGACGATAGAAATGCCAACGAAAAATATTCTCTTGTAATGCGACGGAATCGGAATTACGAAATGAGTTTTAATGCGCGCGTAAATTTGGCTCAAATATCCAGTAAAAACGAACGCGATAACGCTGCATTAAAGCGCGAACTTTTAAAAATGGCGCGTGACGACAAAAATATTGAATATCTCGATCAATTATACTTTGCATTGGGAAAGATTGCCGATAACGAAGGAAAGAAAAACGATGCTAAAGAGCTCTATTTGAAATCAGCACACGCTTCTAAAGCTAATAAAAATCAAAAAGGACAGTCGTATCTCGAGTTGGGGATACTCTACCTTGCTGAGCCTGAATATGTAAAAGCAAATACGTATCTCGATAGTGCAATGACACTCGTTTCGAAAGAAATTCCGGATTATAAAACCTATTTTAAGTTATCCTTAAATCTTCGCGAACTTGTAGAGAACATTACTTTGGTTGAAACACAAGATAGTTTGCAACGCATGGCTGCAATGTCAGAGGCAGAACGAAATGCGCTTGCAGATGCTGCTATTGCAGACATTGCACGTCGTGAGCGCGAAGAGAAAGCGCGTGAGCAGATGGATCGTCTGGCGGCATCGCAGATGCAACAGCAAACCCGAACGCTTGATCAGGGTGTTGGAGGTGGGTTTTACTTCTATAATCCAGCAACACAGTCAGCAGGCGCAATCCAATTTCAAGCAAAATGGGGGAATAGAACCTTGGAAGACGATTGGCGACGCGCCAATAAAACAACCACTAATTTTGACGTTTTCTCCAGTGAACCTCAAACCGTTGCAAACGTTGAAGAAGATCGTGTAACCGATAAAACAAGTCGTGAATTTTATCTGCAAGATGTGCCCTTGACTGATTCGGCCATGCATATTTCCGATAGTCTAATTCATTTGGCAATGTACAAAACCGCATCGATTTATAAAGATAAGATAGAAGATCTTCAAAAGGCACAGGAGAGTTATTTGGCTCTTTTGAAACGTTTTCCCGAATCGATTCATGAACTGGAAAGTTGGTATTTTTTATATAAAATATACGAAATAATAGGGGAGTCAGCCAAATCGGAACAATATAAAAACGAAGTAATTCGAAAATATCCATTGAGTAAATATGCACAATCAATGACCAACCCTGATTTCTTTAAACAAGAGACGAAAAAAGAGCAGGAGTCACGATTTTTATATGCCACAACTTATAAAATGTTTGCCAACGAGAGGTTCGAAAAAGTGCTCGACAACTGTGTGTTTGCCGATTCGGCGTATCCCGGAAGCCCCTATCAAGCAAAATTCTCTTTGTTGAAAGCAATATCCACTGGAAGAACCACCGACTCTATCACCTTTGTTATGGAATTGGAGAAATACATTGCCTCATTTCCAAATGCGCCTGAAGTTGGATATGCTAAAGATATTAAACGTTATTTGACAGGACCACCTGTTGGACCAACTGGGGTTGAGAAAAAGAGCGAGCAAGGTTTATTGGCTGAAAAAGAGAAGGTTGTGGAGAAGGCAGTTGAATATATTTATGATGCAAAAGCAAAACATTATTATGCTACGCTTGTCTATAATCAACGAACCAATGCCAATCGGTTAAAGTTTAATTTATCGAATATGAATATTGATTATTTTCCAATGTTCGAATTTGAAGTGGTGAGTGAACTCTTTTCGGCAGATATAAATCTTATAAGTGTACGAGATTTTAAGGATGGACATACTGCCATGAACTACTATTACTCGATAATTTATGTTGATGAGGTATATGCTGGTCTTACTAAACTCGATTATCGACAGTTTGTGATAACCGAAGATAACTTTAAAAAATTGATGGAAACCAAAGCAATTATCACCTATTTCGAATTTTTCGAGGAGAATTACAAGAAAGAATAATTGCAGAGCGTTTTTGTTTTGAACGCAATAGAGTTGATTTATATTGAGTCAATAAAGGAGTTTTCGTCCATGAAAAACTATTATTTCTTGACCTGTGGCAATTTTAATGTACCGAGTACGTTTTTCATACTCATGTGAAACAAAAATCACCTAAAAAATCTAAATGCAAAATCAAATTCAAATACTTTGGGTCGATGACGAAATTGAGTTTCTGAAATCGCATATTTTATTTCTTGAAAGCAAAGGTTACGCTATAAAAACCGTTAACAGTGCCATTGATGCCCTTGAAATTCTTCAAAAACAGAAGTTTGACATCATTTTCCTTGACGAGAATATGCCGGGAATGACAGGATTGGAAATGCTCGATAGTTTGCGCAATACGCTCGACGAGACACCCGTAGTCATGATAACGAAGAGTGAAGAGGAACGCATAATGGAGAGTGCCCTTGGAAACAATATTAAAGATTATTTGATTAAACCTGTAAATCCCAATCAAATTTTAATGGCCATAAAGAAAATTACGGATCATCGTAAGTTACGTTCAGCAAAAACCACTACCGACTATCAAACAGCATTTCGGGAGTTGGGAACGGAAATATACGATTGTCGAACTTCATCTGATTGGTATGGCGTATATAAAAAATTAATTTGGTGGGAATTGGCACTTCAGGATTCAGGTTCGCCCGAAGATATGCAAGAGATTTTGCTTATGCAGAAGACTACTGCAAATACTGAATTTGCTAAATTTATTAAAAAGAATTATGAATCGTGGTTTGCTCCCAAATTCGACGAGCGTCCTATAATGTCGCCTAGCGTGTTGAAACACCACGTATTCCCTCATTTAGGCGACGACAAAGTGATGATAATTGTGATCGATAACCTACGGTTCGATCAATGGTTGGCCATTAAGCCTGCCATTTCTAAGCATTATAAAGTCGAAAAAGAGGAGATGTACTTTAGCATTCTTCCTACGGCAACGCAATATGCTAGAAATTCTTTGTTCTCCGGACTAATGCCGGAGGGGATTAAACGAACGTATCCTGATTTATGGCGCGATGAGGACGACGAAGGAGCAAAAAACGAATTTGAAAAGGATTTGTTTAAGAACTATCTTTCACGACACGGACACAAGATGCCTTTTTATTTTGAGAAGGCGAGTAATGTGAAATCGGCACGTAAAGTAATGGAAAATCCTGCTCGGTTTATTGAACATTCATTGTCGGTTCTTGTCTATAACTTTGTGGATATACTGTCCCATGCCCGAACCGATGTAGATGTTATTAAAGAACTGGCATCGTCGGAACCTGCCTATCGAAACCTAACTCGATCATGGTATGAGCACTCTCCGTTGAGCAAATTAATAGAGTATTTGTCGCAAAATAAAGTGCGATTATTTATCACAACTGACCATGGTTCCATAAAAATAAATAATCCCGTTAAAATCATTGGCGATCGAGATACTACAACAAATTTGCGTTACAAACATGGTAAAAACCTGAATTATAAAGATGGGAAAGTCTTTGAAGTATCCAAGCCCGAAGCCATAGGTTTGCCACGATTGAATGTGAGTGGGAATTTTGTGTTTGCCTGCGAAAACGATTTCTTTGCCTATCCAAACAATTATAATTATTACGTTAATTATTACAAAGATACGTTCCAACATGGTGGTGTGTCGCTCGAGGAGATGTTGATTCCAATTATATCGCTTACCCCAAACAAATAGAGTTTTACATTTATGAATTCCTTGTTAATTGAGAATCTTCAAGTTCTTCCGCAACGGATTGCACAACTCATTCAGTTTTTAGAGCCGTTGCACAATGTATGGGCTTTTGATGCCCCCATGGGAGCTGGGAAAACAACTATTATTCGGGAAATTTGCCGTCAGAAAAAAGTGGTTGACGTGGTAACAAGCCCCACATTTAGTATTATTAACGAATATAGTACGGAGACTGGCGAAGTGCTCTATCATTTCGATTTTTATCGACTTAATAGCGTAAATGAGGCACTTTCCATTGGAGTTCCCGATTATTTTGATTCCGCAAATCTCTGTTTAATCGAGTGGCCTTCGGTAATATCTCCCCTTTTACCACCCAATTATCTGCAAATCACCATTACCGTAAACAACGATGATAGTAGGTTGATTAGTTGGACGATTGTGCAGTAAGAATTACTTCGCGATAGTATTTCTCCCATTTCCAAGCGTTCAGTAAAGTCTCTTTAATGGGGGTTTTTGCTTTCCAGTGGAGTGTTTTATTTGCCAAGGAGGTTTCCGCCCATATTTGTTCAATATCTCCGGGTCGTCGGTCGGCGTATTTGTACGGCACGTTAACTCCGGTTGATTCCTCAAAGGCATCCACTAACTCTTTAACACTTAGTCCTTTGCCTGTGCCGATGTTAAATATAGCCATATGGCTATCACCGTTGCATTTCTGTAAATATTTTAGTGCAGCTAAGTGCGCTTCTCCTAGGTCGTTAACATCAATATAATCGCGAATACAGGTTCCATCGGGGGTATTATAATCGTTTCCAAAAATGCTCAATTGCTTCCGAATACCCGCTGCTGTTTGCGTTATAAATGGAATCAGATTGTTGGGTACGCCAATGGGAAGTTCTCCAATGAGTCCTGTTGGATGCGCTCCAATGGGATTAAAATATCGCAATGCAACGATCCGGATGGGAGCGTTGCTACGGTTTAGGTCGTGCAATATATCCTCGCATATCTTTTTAGTGTTTCCGTACGGCGATTCGGCTTTAGCGTATGGACTTTCTTCTGTAACAGGAAGGGTTTCAGGTTGTCCATAAACCGTGCAAGAGGATGAGAAAACGAAATTTTTTAAGTTATATTTCAGTCCAATTTCCAAAATGTTCAAAAGCCCTTTCAAATTGTTTTGATAATATTTAATGGGTTGCTCCACCGATTCGCCAACCGCTTTATGGGCTGCAAAATGAATTACGGAATCAATGTCGCTGTTTTTCTCCCAAAACAGTTGCAAAGCGTTGTAGTCGGTTATGTCAAGTTCGACCGCCTGCGGGGTCTTTCCAGTTATTTTCTTTAATTGTGTTAAAACATTTTTATTGCTATTCGAGTAGTTATCAACAATAATAATCTCATATCCTTGTGAAATCATTAATGCAGCTGTGTGCGAACCTATAAATCCGGCACCTCCAGTTATTAATATTTTTTCCATTTCCCAGATTTTGTAAATTAAAGTAAAATTAGCAAAAATGTTTGTCTAACGTGCTTTTTGAGCTGCCTTTTCAGGTTGAACATTGTATCCGTTGAGAACTGAATCTTGTAGGATGAAGATTAACTGTTGGTTAAAGATTTCTACTCCTTTTTGATTCATATGTTCTGGATCGTAAAAATGCAATGTATCATTCAGGGCTGGCTCTAAATTAAAATTGATGTAGGTTGAACTTTGGCGCATCTCTTGGTCGAATTGCACTCTGTTTTCGTAAGTTTTGTATAATTCTTGAGTAATGGGCGATTGTACTAAGAGCAGCGGAATTTTCATCTCATGCAGCATTAAAATGATGTTGCTAAATGCGTTGGTTTGCTTTTCATTTGGTGCTTGAGATTCCAGAATAGTAGGTTTCCATTGTAATGTTTCGTGTTGACGTTCTACATAACCGCCTGTAATATAAGTGTCCTCGCTTTTTATTTCCTTTTCAACGTAGCTTTTATTCAACCCCACGAGATCTCTGAAAAGACCATAGATCAGCGTGTTGTAGGTTTTTTGATTGTTGATTGTGAGTGCCATTTTGATGCTCAATAAATCATTTCGGGAATTAGCAATAATATCCACCGACGACTCCACACCATCGTTGGCAAAGTAGAACGGATTTACCTCAATAATTACCCTCGACGGTTGCATGGTTTTTAGGAATCGTTTTAAGAGAATTTCCGATTGAATGGGTGTTTGATTGCTTGAACCAAGGTTAAAAAGCACGAGTCCATGCTGACTAAAAACACGAGGGTCGAACCCACGGTAGGCATGCGACGATCCAAGAACCAGGAAATCAACTTCTCGAACATTTTTCGCCTCGTGCAAACGGGTGAACATATGACCGTAGGTTCCGATTCGGTAATTGAGGTTTTTATTGAGTTTCTGAGGGATAAATAACCCCCAAATCAATGTAAAGACAATATAAATTACAATTGCAAATGGAATAAAAAGGGCTATGGATCGTATAAATTTGCGCATTGTGAAACCGGATTAGAATTGGAAATATATGAATGGAGTTTCGTAGGTTTGCATGTACATACCAATGATAAATATAATGAGGGAATATAGAATCCATCGTGCAGGTCGGGAGTGTATGTTTGCGATGTTTTGAATGGCGAATTGATCTCTTCGTCCATTCCACTCAACCGCCATAAATCCAAAAATCAGGAGTAAGGTAACCAAAGCACTTCCCATATTTTGGAAATCGGGGATGGAGATTATGGATTTTGAAAATATGCCCGAAATATAGTTTATAGCGTGTTCCAGTGAGGTGGCACGGAAGAAAATCCATGCAAAAACAGTTAGGGCAAATGTGCTTACGATTCTGAAAAAGTCGGAAATGGAGGGGAGAATACGATCTTTTGCCACAATATTGAGATAATTTCTGTTTTTTTTGGCGAGCATAATGGGGATAATGTAGAGTGCATTTAATGCTCCCCAAACTATAAAAGTCCAATTTGCTCCATGCCAGAAACCACTCACAATGAATATGATCAATGTATTTCTTATTTTTTTCCATGTTCCAACTTTCGATCCTCCGATTGGAATATAGAGATAATCGCGAAACCAGGTTGAGAGGGAAATGTGCCAACGTCGCCAAAATTCAGCCATGTTTCGCGAAAAATAGGGGAATGCGAAGTTCTGCATTAGGTTAAACCCAAACAGGCGCGCAGTACCAATGGCAATGTCGGAATAGCCGGAGAAATCGCCATAAATTTGAAATGTAAAGAAAATTGCTCCCAAAAGAAGGGTGCTGCCGGATGCATCGGCGGAGTTTTCGAAAATTGTATTTGCAAATTCGGCGCAATTGTCTGCAATAACTACCTTTTTGAAGAGTCCCCAGAGTATTTGTCGCAGACCGTCGGTTGCTTTGTCATACGAAAAACCACGTTTTTTATAAAATTGTGGAAGTAGGTTTGTGGCTCTTTCAATGGGACCGGCTACCAATTGTGGAAAAAAGCTCACAAACGCTGCAAAAGCAATAAAATTGGTTGTGGCAGGAAGTTTCCGCTTATACACATCAATGGTGTAACTGAGGGTTTGAAAGGTGTAGAAACTAATTCCAACGGGTAAAATAATTTGTAAGCTCGATGCATTAAACTTTGCCCCAAAGAGCGAAAATATACTGACAAAGTTGTCTAGGAAAAAGTTGTAGTATTTAAAGAATCCCAAAAATCCTAAATTTATTAGGATGCTAATCCAGAGCAAAACACGTCTGCGGGTTGCGTTTTCCTGCTTTTCAAGGTGCATTCCCACAAGGAAATCCACTAAGGTGCTAAATAGAATAAGGCTTAAAAATCGCCAATCCCACCACCCATAAAATAGGTAACTCGATGCAACAATCAGGCTGTTTTGTAGCGATAGGTTTTTCTGTGTTACAAACCAATAGAGAAGGAAAACAATGGGTAAAAAGATAGCAAAGTCAATGGAATTGAACAACATTTTGTCCTATTTTGAAATGATCCGATGTGGTTTGTAATTGAATAGAGGTCTCTTTTTAGTTTACAAGGTGGAGTGATTCAACCCACTTTTCTTTCTATTGGTATAGATATAGGATGTGACTTTTTTATCAAATTCGTGCTCTTTGTCGTCAATAAAGCCAATTTCGATGGGGATATAGTATATCGGCAGCATGTTTTCTTCAATATTGTCTACATCGCGCAGTCGAACAGCATCTTTTTCAGTGGTGATAATAATTTTATTGTCGGCTTCGATATTTGAAAATTGGTTGGTTATTTTAACCAAATCCTTTGGAGCATATCTGTAGTGATCGGGATATTGTAGTTCGAAAATTTGTGAACAATAGTTTTCTAGATACTCTTTGAGTGGTGCTGGATTTGCAATTCCAGTTAACAATAGTACTGCAAAATCATTTTCCTTACAGATATTGAGTGTGATTTTCTTTAATTCAGGAAGCAGGGGAATTAATTCGCCATATTTTAGATACGAGAAGAGCAACGTCTGATAGGGGTATAGATTGAGGTTTTTGTATATTATTCGACGTTCTATGGGTTTAATTGTTGCCGGAGCTTTGGTAATAATCACAATATTTGCACGACTCTGTTCGGAGGCCGACTCTCTCAATCTTCCGTATGGCATAATATGATCGTCGTAAATTGGACGGTTAAAGTCCATGAGAAGAATCGACAAACCCGGTTGTACGTATCGGTGTTGAAATGCATCGTCGAGAATAATAACATCGGGGGTGTTTCCGATTTTGCCCGCAATAATTTTATTTATTGCCTTTACCCTGTTGCCAGATACAATCACGGATGCATCAGGGAATTTCTGTTTAATTTGTTTTGGTTCGTCTCCAATCTGATAGCCGGTTGATGCCTCGGTGGCTTCAATTATCCCTTTTTCAGTACGCTTATATCCCCTCGACAATACCGATATTTTGTGCGTATTGTACAATAGTTTAACCAAATACTCAACATGCGGAGTTTTTCCTGTTCCGCCAACAGTAATGTTTCCAACGCTAATTATGGGAATGTTAAATTCCTTTGATTTTAGAAACCCATGGTCAAACATTCGATTGCGAAACCAAACTATAAAACCATAAATGACGGCAAAAGGGAAGAGGAGTATTTTCACAGTAACCAATTTTTTATGTACAATGCGAATATACAATAATTCGTTTAAACACTGAACTTAAAGTGAGAAAACAATGTTCTTTTAAACTGAAAAGGAGCGTTGATGGTTTTTTTGTGGTTTTGGAATATAAAAACACAACGCTAAATTTAACGTTGTGTTTTTATATTTTCATTAAGAGGTTGATAAAAAGGCGTTTTATTGCACCGATAACTTATATTTATTGTTGTACGCTTTTGTATCTAAAATTTGGGTAAGATTTTGAAAATTAATTGTTTTACTCTAGCCCTAAAGGGAGTAAATGATTTTCTTCACTCCCTTTAGGGCTGGGGTTAATGAAGAAAATCAAGTTCCAATTTGTGCATTAAATCGAATAAATATTTTATATTTTCTTCACCAACGATATGCAGAGCTCTTTTAATTGTTCGGCACTAATTTGCGATGGTGCATCCATCATTACATCTCTACCGGAGTTGTTTTTTGGGAACGCTATTACATCGCGGATGGAGTCGAGTCCTGCAAAAAGGCTCACTAAACGATCGAATCCAAATGCGATTCCTGCATGGGGCGGTGCTCCATATTTGAATGCATTCATTAGGAATCCAAACTGATCTTCGGCCTGTTCGGCAGTAAATCCAAGAAGTGCGAACATTTTTGCTTGTAGTTCGCTGTTGAAAATCCGAACCGATCCTCCACCAATTTCAACCCCGTTGATTACTAAATCGTAGGCATTGGCTCTTACTTTTCCGGGCGAAGTTTCAATCATCGCCATATCCTCTTTCTTTGGTGACGTAAATGGGTGATGCATAGCATGATAGCGGTTCGTTTCTGCGTTCCATTCTAAAAGTGGAAAATCGACAACCCATAATGGACTAAATTTCTTATTGTCCATAAGTCCCATTTGATGCCCCATTTCAAGACGTAAAGCACCCATTTGCATTTGCGTTTTCTCGGTTTCGCCGGAGAGTATCAAAATTAAATCACCTGGTTTTGCTTCCGTCGCTTCAGCCCATTTTAGCAGGTCTTCTTGGTCATAAAATTTATCGACTGACGATTTTAACGTTCCGTCGGTAGCATATTTTACATATATCAATCCTTTGGCTCCAATTTGCTGACGCTTAACGTATTCTGTCAGGCTATCGAGTTGTTTTCTTGTATATTCGGAACATCCTTGGGCACAGATAGCAATGACCGATTCGGCTGAATTGAATACGGGAAATTCTTTATGTTGAGCAATTGAAGTGATGTCCGTAAAGGTCATTCCAAAGCGGATATCGGGCTTATCGCTCCCATATTTTGAGATTGCCTCTGAATAGGGCATGCGTGGAAATGTGTCGATGGTTACTCCTTTTAGTTCAGCAAACAGGTGTTTTGTCAATCCTTCGAAGACATTCAGAACATCCTCTTGCTCAACAAAGGCCATTTCGCAATCAATTTGTGTAAACTCGGGTTGGCGATCGGCTCGTAAATCTTCGTCGCGGAAGCATTTAACGATTTGGAAATATCGGTCGTATCCAGCAATCATCAGCAATTGTTTAAGTTGCTGTGGCGATTGTGGCAGGGCGTAAAATTCTGTTGGATTCATCCGCGATGGAACCACAAAATCGCGCGCTCCTTCGGGGGTTGATTTTATTAGAACCGGAGTTTCAATCTCCATAAAATCGATGTTGCTCAGGTAGTTCCGAATGAGCTGTGCTGTTTTGTGGCGCAACATCAAGTTACGTTGCAATGGCGATCGCCGGAGGTCGAGATAACGATATTTCATGCGCAATTCGTCGCCGCCATCGCTCTCTTCTTCAATGGTAAACGGGGGCAACTTAGCACTATTCAGAATTGTTATGTTTTTGCACAAAACTTCAATATCTCCCGTGGGCATTTTTGGGTTCTTCGACGAACGTTCCGTTACCACACCTTCAACTTGAATAACATATTCTCGTCCAAGGCTTTCCGCCAATTGTTTCACCTCGTCGGTGCTATTCTGGTCGATCACTATTTGAGTTATACCGTATCGGTCGCGAAGATCGATAAAGGTAACGGCACCAAGATTGCGTACACGTTGTACCCAGCCGCAAAGGGTTATTGTATTGTTGTTGTTGTCAAGGCGGAGTTGTCCGCATGTATGAGTTCTGTACATAGTTCGAATTTTAGAGATGCAAAATTACGAGTTTTAATCGATTTGGCAAGTTTATGTGCAAAGTGTTGTTTGTTATTGAGGTGGTGTAATGCGTTTCCTCGCTTGTCTTGACGGTAGTTTGTTATAAATTGTAAATTTGTAAAAAGAGGAAGAACTGAAAAGTTTAACCTAAATTTTATATGGAAGGGAAATGGAATCGTTTTATTTAACACCATGCGTATTCTTGGTTAAAGATAAATTTCTATCTTTGGATTGCAGTCTTGAAGGCTGAAGGAATAAAATAATATGTTATGCGAATTTTAATAAAAAATGCGTCCATTGTACATTCAAATACAAATTTTGTAATGCACATTGGAATTGAAAATGGGTCTATCCAATCGATAAATAGTTCAGTGCCAGACGAAAAGTTCGATCGAGTTATTGATGCCGAAGGCAAGTTTGTTTTCCCGGGAGGCGTTGATCCCCACGTTCATTTCGACCTTCCAACACCTGCTGGATCGTCAGTCGATGATTTTAAATCGGGAAGTGTAGCGGCTTTGATTGGGGGCACAACATCGATTTTGGATTTTGTGACACCAAGACGAGGACAATCTATGGTGGAAGCGTTGGAAATCAGACTGAAAGAGGCGCAAGGATCTTTTGTTGATTATTCTTTGCATGTTAGTCCGGTGGAGTGGCGCGACAGCACCGAATCGGAGATTAAAGCATGTGTTGATGCGGGTTTTCCTTCTTTTAAAGTGTATATGGCCTATCGATCGAACATTGGGTTGAATAACGAGGTGTTGTTTAAAGTTCTCACAACCGTTGCTAAATATGGTGGTATGGTTACGGTTCATGCGGAGATGGGTGATGAGATTGATCTTTTGCGTGACCAATTTTTAGCCGAAGGGAAATCCGAACCGCTATATCATTTACTCTCGCGTCCGCCAGGCACTGAAAGTGAGGCTGTTCGTCAGGTTATCGATTTGGCACACATCGCTGAATGTCCACTTTATATTGTTCACGTCTCTTCCGAAGAGTCGCTGATTCATATTGCGGCGGCACAGGATCGAGGACAAGTTGTTTTTGCCGAAACGTGCCCACACTATTTGTTGCTCAACGATACAAAATATAATGGATCCTTTTCTCAGGTTGCTCCTTATGTAATTAGTCCTCCGCTGCGAAAAGTTTCCGATAACGAAGCATTATGGATTGCTTTGAAACAGGGGGTTGTGCAAACCGTAGGAACGGATCACTGTCCGTTTAATTTGTCGCAAAAAATGGCAGGAGAATTTGACTTTCGGAAAATTCCCAATGGAGCAGGAGGAGTTGAGCATCGTTTAACGTTGCTTTATTCGTATGGAATTCAGCAGGAGTTGATTACAAAGCAGCAGTTTATAGATGTAACTTCGTCGAATGCAGCACAAATTTTTGGTTGTTGGCCACAAAAGGGAAGTATCACCGTCGGAGCCGATGCCGATTTGGTGATCTGGGATTCTCAAAAGAAAAACACCATTCAAGTAGCAACACACAAATCAACTTCCGACACCGAAATGTTCGAGGGATTTGAAACCCTTGGTGCGCCTGAATTTGTAATAAAAGGAGGACGTATTGTGGTTGAAAAGGGGGATTTGATTCTTGGGAATCTCCAAAAGGGCAAGATTTTAAGGCGGGATATAAAATCATAGAATCACGAATTCTTTGTAGGTTGAAAGTTCTGTATTCATTGTGGAGTAGGCAATGGACAGAATTTTTTGTGTACATTTGCAGCCTTAAAATTTAGGAATGTGTTTAGTTTAGATAAGAAACTGTGGCAATGGCTGGCATTGCTTTTTTTGGCTTTTATTTGGGGAGGATCGTTTATTTTGATGAAGCGTGGACTTGATGCATTTTCGTTTGTTCAAGTTGCCTCGATGCGTATTTTTTTTAGTTTTTTGATTCTTTTGCCTATTTCCATTCG
Organism: Salinivirgaceae bacterium; assembly: GCA_028709085.1. Lineage (GTDB taxonomy): Bacteria > Bacteroidota > Bacteroidia > Bacteroidales > Salinivirgaceae > JAAYQU01. The sequence goes on from JAQVXQ010000030.1 coordinate 18,707, forward strand.
ACACTTGAAAGCCATTACAAAGCAGAATATTTGGCCGTTACTGGTTTGTGGTGTTTTCGGGAATTTGCTTCCAGCATATCTTTTTACGCTTTCTGAAACGGAGTTGTCGAGTTCCTTGGCGGGGATTTTGAATGCTTTAACTCCTTTTTTTACGGTATTAATAGGTGTAATTGCTTTTAAAAATCGCCCGGGCAAACTTCAATATGTGGGTGTTATTGTCGGTTTTTTAGGAGCTGCAATACTGGTTACCAATGGCAACTTCGGCTCTTTTGGCGATATTAATCTTTTTGCTCTCTTTGTGGTTTTAGCGACGATTTTTTATGGAATTAATGTGAATGTCGTTCGCTTTCGATTGTCGGGATTAACAGGAACACAAATTACATCACTCATGTTTTTCATGGTAGGTCCAATGGCAGGTATTGCCTTGTTATTTACGGATATACCAATGGCGGTGGCATCGCCCGATTTTTGGCCAAGTTTATTGGCTACAATTGTTTTAGCAACATTTGGCTCGGTAATTTCCATGTTTATATTCAACAATCTTATTCACCACACTGGGGCCATTTTTGCTTCGTCGGTGACCTATATTGTACCATTTTTCGCTTTAATGTGGGGATTGTTTGATAACGAATTTATAAGTTCCCTTCATATCTACAGTATGCTGATTATCTTGGCGGGTGTTTACCTTTCGAGTTTAAAGAAAAAGCCAAATTTTAAGTTTCTCAAGAGATGAAATTTTAATTATTGATATTATTTGAGACTGTTGGAAAAGCGTGAAACTGATTTAAAATCAAGACATTGAGTTCGTTTGCGCGTTTGTTGTGAATCGTTTCTGTGAATTTGTTGTGTAAAATAAAATATTTCTTGAAACTTATTACTTATCTTTAGCGTTAGTAATCTTACAGATAAGTATGATTGTTTCATTTCGAACAAAGTTAACTGAGAAAATTTGGCGTGGTGAATGGGAAAAGAAAATTCCTGTTGAGATCCAACGTATTGGACGTCGGAAACTAAGAATGTTGAATAACTCTCAAAATTTAACCGATTTAAGGATTCCTCCTTCAAACCGATTAGAAAAACTTAAAGGAGTTACAAACGATATATACAGTATTCGAATTAACGATCAATGGCGAATAGTATTCAAATGGGTTAACAATCATGCTCATGATGTAGAAATTATTGATTATCACAAATAAATGATTCGACAATGGAAGCAATTGAAAATATACATCCAGGTGAAATTTTACTTGAGGAATTTTTGAATCCTTTGGGGATTTCAGCATATCGATTGTCAAAAGATACTGAAATACCACAAACACGAATTTCTATGATTATAAAAGGACGTCGGCGGATAACTGCTGACACAGCACTTCGTTTGAGTTCTTATTTTGGGACAACAGCAAAATTTTGGCTCGGACTACAGGACGATTATGATATTGAAGAGGCAAACAAAGGCAACGCTTCCCTTTTTGCCAGAATAAAAACACATGCCCGTCTGAATATCGGTGAATGATTGTATTGACATTTATCTATCCCTATTTAATTGAAGAAGATACACAAAAACGCCGACCCACAATGGATCGGCGTTTTCTGTATATTTTTTATGACATTGTAAAGACGTTGCATGCAACGTCTATACGATGATTTTCTTTTTACAAATTTTGTATTTTTTCCTTACCGCGCAATATTAAGTATACAGCTCCAATATATAAAATGAAACTAATAATTATCTCTTTCCACTCTTCTATGAATAAATTTCGACCAATTGTAAAACTTATCGTTATCAATACTAAAAAGTAGATAATTGCTGCAATAATTATTTTCTTATTTCTTTTCATTATTAGCAATCTTTGGGAGTATGTATTACACCGTCAAATACAGGGGCAGGTCCATCACAACTAACGATTAATTCACCAATCATAGAAGCAGCTGCTCCGCCGATAAATGAACCAACACCACCAAAGAAAAACCCCCATACACCCCCTGCTGCATCAAGACAAGAAATGCATACTTTTGCATTGTTTTTAGAACCCCAATATAACTCCGAATGGGTTTTGATACTATTATGTACATTTATCAATTCAGGTGTAATGCCTCTAGTTGCATTTCCTGATAAAATATTTTCAAAGGATGCTCCATATATTTCACTTACATTGTTTTCAAGATAATCCGAAAACTGATTAAATGTTTGAGAACCGTCTCCTTTAGTGTTAAAACTGAGGAAGAAAACTCGGATGCTATTCTTTTCTTCTTCTGTTATACTTTTTGATTCGGGTTGTTCAAACAAAAATTCCAGCAATTCGTTGATATCCAGCAATTCTCCAACTTGTGGTTGATAGTTAGGCATGAAATCTTTATAAATTCGATCCAAATATTCATTGTGCATTTTTCCAATATATTCTGGATCAAGTGTGTTTTTTTGAACATCTATCATTTCAATAGCGTCATTTTCATAGCTGAAATTTGTATCTTCTTTTATACAGCTTATGAAAACGGTAATTCCAAAGATTAACACCAAAACGGCAATTAACTTAAATTTTATATTCTTCAAATTGGTTAAATTAAAATTGTTCGTAAATGTTTTATAATCATGATTAATGTTGCAATAATAAAAAAAACTCCATCGTGCAAAATATTTTGTGGTTTTTTACAATATTTTTGCTAATCGTCATGTAATCAGCGAGTAATGAAACATCAATTCACAGTGGATAGTAGTTTTGCGTTCTTTTTTAAGCAACATTATTTACATCTTCCGATCTATTTTGCGTTTAATACGGTTATACAACCTAGGTAAATGACCATTGATTTTGCAGATTACCTTATTTTTGTTGCGGTCAATTAAATAATATCGGGGGAAGAATTCCCTTAGTTTATCGGGACAGTCGCCTGCAAGACGAACCTCGAAGCGATCAAGTACGTTTGCGAATTTTTCAAGAGCCTTTTCTTCTGGACCAAATTCATAGAAGCAGATATCTATTTTTTGATCCAAGCTGTCCGTGAAGAGGGCGTGTCTCATGTGGGAACATGCGCCACATCGCACATCAGTAATAATTACTAAGAGCAATTTCGAATTTTTTTGTTTTGTATTCGAAATGGTTGTGCCGCAATTTAGCATGGAAAGATTTTGACTTTGAACACCAGTTATTGAAAGGAATAGTAGTAAGGAGAGTAATGTGTTTTTCATATGGTAGTTGGGTTTCAGTTTAATGTCAAATTTTGAGCAAATTTTTTATGATCGATTTTTATTAAAACACAGATAGAGATATTTGGCCTAAATATCTCTATCTGGTAATAGTTTGATGCTGGTTAACCTGCGGTTGAATAGTCTTCTAATAGACAAATCCAGTTTAGGTCAACTTTACAACCACGTGGTCCTTTAGGTTTGTAACCTTTGTAGATTGCTCTTGAATTAGTGATCTTAAATTTTTCAGCAAGAAAAATTTGAATTTCTGCGTCATTTAAGTATTCTGCTAATCCCCCAATATAGGCTCCTCTAAAAAAACCCGTTTCACTGAAAATCACAGATTTTTCGAATTGAATGATAACTTTTTGAGGAACATCTTTTGTTTTTAAGATGTTGCAATCACAGTTTTGACTCATAACTGTTCCACTTAATAGCAAAGCAGTAAAAATTAGAATGATGTTTTTCATAAAATGTAAATTAAATGGTTAATAAATATGCAATAATCATGATTAATGTTGCAATAATAAAAAAAATACTTCATCGTGCAAAATATTTTGTAATATATTTTATGGTTTTTTACAATGTTTTTGCTAATCGTCATGTAATCAGCGATTAATGAAACATCAATTCACAGTGGATAGTAGTTTTGCGTTCTTTTTTAAGCAACATTATTTACATCTTCCGATCTGTTTTGCGTTTAATACGTTTGTATCGCCCTTGTGAATGACCATTTATTTATGTTCCGCTATTAGTTTTTCAACTTAGAACGTAAGCAATTGCATCCAAATCATTAGCGGGGTTAATTTCATTAAATAAATAGAACCAATTCCTTATTAGTTTTAATAATTTTGTGGTTTAAAATGAATTAGAAATGGCAAAATTTGGAAAAACATGGTGGGGCGAACAGTGGCTTAATTCGCTGAATGATATTGATTATAGCAACCGATTACCACGAGGGAGCAGTTATGCCAACAAAGGGGCGGTTGAGAAAATTACGATCAAAAATAACGTTATCCATGCAAAAGTAAAAGGTAGCCGTCCATCGCCGTACAAGGTTGACATTATCTTGCCTCCATTTTTTGAACCCGAATTGGGACAATTTATTGATAAACTTGCGGTACGTCCGGTTATTATATCCAAACTATTGAATCGGGAGCTCGATCCGGAGATATTAAGCATTGCCGAATCGTGCGGGTTAAAAGTTTTTCCAAAGAAATGGACCGATTTTAAGATGCAGTGCTCTTGCCCCGATTGGGCTGTTCCGTGTAAACATTTGGCAGCTGTAATCTATAAAGTGAGTGCCGAAATTGATAACAATCCATTCTTGGCTTTTGAGTTACATAATGTTGATTTGATTGACGAACTCAATAAACGCGGAATTCATGTTACCAAAGAGAGTGTCGAGATTCCAAAAATTAAGGATCTATACTTTACTAAAGGGAAAAAAGAGAAGATAGTATTTGATCCTGAATTTGCCTATCAAAAGCTTTCGTTTTCGAAACTTACACCCATTAACGAACCGTTGGCGGCATTGCTCACCGATTTTCCGGTTTTTTATACCGGTAGTGGTAATTTTAAGGAGAAATACAGTGCCAGAATAGTCCGGCAGGTTAAAAATGCTCGCAAAATTGTGCAGGGGAAAATGAATCTGCAACAGATTTTCATGAATGCAACTATTGCTGAACATGGCGTAAATCACCGTTCCAATCAACAAGTTGTGATTAATGAGGATTTTATTACCCGAATTCTTGTGAACGACAACGAGTTTTCAATGTTGGATTTTCTTCATCAACTTTCGCAAATTGACACTTCTCGAACACTTGATTATCAACCTTCAACGGCATCGTTGCATACGGTTTTGCAGTTTGCTATTCATTTGATTGCCAATGGTGCTATTATTCCACAGATTTTTCAAACCCAAAATAAAGAGTATTCTGTACGGTGGATTCCGGCAATGCTAAGCTCCGAAGTTCGTGTGTTAGTCGATAAACTGCAAAACATTTTACCTCCTGCCATCTTCATGTGGGAATCGAATGGAAAACGGAAAGAGATTAACAATAATATGGCGTATAACCTGTTGTCGCTTTTTTTGACCGAAATTCTACACATTTTGGAGGAGACCGACAACGACGACCTGTTCTTGAAACTCTTTTTCCGCAACTCCAATTATGAATTTAAGAAACCGGGCGAAGAGGCTTTATGTGGGGGAATCCAAGCGTGGTTGCAAAAATATTACATCACACAGGGTAAGTATAAGCCCATTATTCGGGTCGAGGAGACAAAGAGTGAGGACTTTTTGATATCCATTCAAATAGAGAATACGCAAGATTTATTTTCGCCACCCATTTCGTTGCACGACATTCTGAACAAAAGGGAATATGATGGCGAACGGTTCGAGATTTTACAATCGCTCACCCAACTCAGCTCGTTTATTCCAAAATTAGATGCCTATATTAACTCTTTGGGTGTTGATAAAATTGAACTCGACAACAAAACATTTTCGCCCTTTCTAATGACCATGATTCCGGCAATTCAATTGCTCGACATTAAAATATTGTTACCCAAATCGTTGCAATACATCCTAAAACCAAAAGCAAGTATTAAGGTCAAAACAAAGGAACAGCAAGGGAAATCGTTTTTACGACTCGACCAGTTGCTCGATTTCGATTGGCAAATAGCCATTGGCGATATGCTAATGGATCAAGCCGAATTTCAGAAATTACTTAAAAAATCGGATGGATTAATAAAATATAAGTCAAACTACATTTTTGTACGCCAAGAGGAGTTGGAGAAACTCTACAAGC
>JAQVXQ010000031.1 GCA_028709085.1 Salinivirgaceae bacterium
GGTTGAAATGCTTTTTGGAATTAAAAGTTACCACACTTTCTCGGCTCGCGGTGCATATACACGACGCGACATTGCCGATAATCCCGATGGATTTTTGTATCGATTTAATTGGTCAAAAATCAGAGGAAAGTTCCGATATAGCGCCACGCATCGAACCGAAAGTAGTTCCTATGATCCAAATGATATTGGTTTTTCCTACAGCAACGATAAAAATACGGATCAAATATGGCTCTCCTACTCCAACAATGACCCCTCGGACCTCTTCCTAAATTGGAATATAAGTGGTAGTGCAACCTACGATGCACTTTACGAATATTCAAAATTCAAAGCATTCAATTTGGATGTAGATGCTAGTTTTACCCTGCTCAATCACTTATCGATGGGATTAGGTTCAAATATAAAACCCATTGAAGGATTCAATTACGACGAACCCAGAATTGCAAACCGAAAATTCAAAACGACTCCTGACTACAATGCAAGCTGCTGGATATCATCGGATTACAGAAAACCAATCGCCTTTGATTTTAATATTGGAGCATGGCAAACATTTGATAGGGAGAGAAATGGTTTTTGGTTCAATATATCGCCCCGTTTTTTAGTTGCCGACAATTTATTCTTCATTTACAAATATAGCCAGGATTTAGATCACAATACCGTGGGCTATGTGGGAAACTCGGCGAATAGGGACTCGGTTTATTTTGGCCGTCGCGATTATAAATCGATGACAAATACGTTTGAACTTGACTATATTTTGAATAAAAACAGTTCGTTAACCTTCCGTTTTAATCATAACTGGACAAGAGTAGATTATATCGACTATCATTTGTTATTGGAAAATGGCGATCTGGAAATACTCCCCAGTGGTGTAGTTACAAAAGATGCAATTAATGGGAACTTTTTCAATGTTGACTTTGTTTATTCGTGGCAATTTGCTCCAGGAAGCGAATTATCGATTGTTTGGAAAAATGCTATCAATGAGTATGACTCAAATACAAATCTGTCGTTTATTGACAATTTGAACCAAACCGTAAAAAAAGAGGCTCAGAACTCTTTTAGTTTACGTATCCTATATTATTTAGACTATCTGCATTTAAAGAAAAAACTCACGAGGGCTTAACTCCTCTCTTATTTGATTATTAAGTTATGTTCTTCGATTATCTCCATGGCTCGGTTTGCTTTTCTCCGTAATCGAATATTAACCCAAATCATTAAAAGCAATCCCACAGCCAAAAAGGAAATAACTGTAAGGTAAACATGTTCGACATCGTCGCCAACATGCTGATAATCAACACTGCTAACAACTTCTTCTTTTGCAAACGTTTCCGACTTTGAAGCTATATAGAGTTGATAGTATTTTAAGGCTTTCTCGCTATTTTTAGTCGCACGGAATAAATCATAATAACTCTCGTATATTTTATTCAATAAAATCCGATTATTCATACTGTCAGCAATTTGGTGTGCTTGATTATACAAAGTCTCCGACATATTGTAATTATTACGTTTATAGGCAACGATCCCTTGATTGAGTTTTATCTCGGCAAATAATCCGACATAGGAACTGCTGCAATATTTTACGGCATTTTCCAATACATCGTCGGCCTCATTCAACATCTTTAACTTTGTATAAATCCGTCCCATGTTGTTTAATACAAACGCCAGATGATCTCGGTTACTAAATGTATGATGAACCTCCAGTGCTTGTTGAAAAAAAGTTAACGATTTACGCAAATTACCCATCGCCTCATAAGTCATCCCAAGCTGATTATAGGCCTGTGCTTTGCCTCTCAAGTTTTCTATTTTAGCATAGTTTTCAACCGAATTCGACAGGGCATTAATGGCATTCGAATATTCATGAGCAAGAAAATAAACTACGCCTAGTTCAAATTGAGTTTTTGCCAAATGGTCGCTATAATCGAGTTGTTCGAACACCTTTGCTGTTTGTTCGTAATAAAAAATCGCCTTTTGGTAATCTTTAAGGTGTAAATATGACATTCCTATTTTTTGGAAAATATTCCCAACCCGATCTCTGGCTCCCAAGCGCAAAGATACTCGTAATGATTGTTGAAAATGTTTTATTGCATCGCCATAGTTTTCTTGATTATAGAAGGTTAGCCCAATGTAATTCAGGGCATTAGAAAGCCCCTCGTAATCATTCAAAGCTTCCGCTAAATTCATAGCAGCTATGGCCAACTCGCGACTTTTTTCTGGATCAGTATCGAGAATTTGTCGAGCATGCTCGTTATAATATGAAACCCGTTCGACACCATATATTTCTTTGGGAATAGTGTCATTTGCTGCCATTAAAAGTGTCGAAATATTTAAAATAATTGAAATTAATAATATCTTTTTCATCGGTCTATATTTATGTTACTTACTGATATAGTGGATATTGAACTTCTCTATGATTCTTAAAACTCAACATTTATTTATCCAATCCTAAACCTCGATTATTTATGTTCAATCCGCTTTGGGATTTGAAAACGGTTCTGTCCAATAATAATCGGTCTCGTTAATTTGGCAATTTAAAGGCTTCAAAAAACGTACTAAATATATTCGTTTTATCTTTTTGTTTATCGTCAAAATTTATTCCCTGAGCCATGGGCTATGTCTGCGACATTGACGCTTCCTTGTTACGTTGGTAGCGTAAACTCAATGTCGGTACCTTGTCCTACGTCGCTTTTGGCTTTAATCTCACCACCCCATTGAACCACAAACTCTTTACATAACTTAAGTCCCATACCTGAACCCTTTTCATTATTTGAACCGTGTGTGGTGAAATTCTCTTTCTCGTCGAATAATTTATATAGATTTTCAGGCAATATTCCTTGTCCGTTGTCAGAAACTATAAAGGTATGATAATCCAAATCCTGTTTATAATATATGGTAATCTTTCCCCCTTGCCGAACAAACTTAATGGCATTATTTACTAAGTTTCGAAAAACAAACGATAGCATCGACGGGTCGCACTTCACCTGATTCTGCTCCGGAATATTATTAGTAAATGTAATCATCTTCGCTCTAATTTGAGGATAATAAAGGTTGTAAACCTCTTGGACGGTCTCATAGGGCGATACTTGATTTGCCTTATATGCAATATTATAGGATTGCGCTCTGGACCACTCCAATAGGTTCTCCAGCAACACAAAAATAGAGTTGGCCGACTGGGTTATCTCTTTCACAACGTCATCGTGCAACTGTTTATCGTCCATTGTGGGAAGCAATTGGGTCAATTCTAAAAACGCGGTGAAAGGGCTACGCAAATCGTGGGCAAGAATTCCAAAAAGTTTATCTTTTGTTCGATTTGAAGCACGAACTTGCTCCTCACTCTTTTTCAGTTTCTCGTTCAACTCATTCAACCGCTCATTGGTTTTAGCAAGTTTGGCGTTAGCACGGTTTTTAATTCTATATCGCGAAAGAATCAAAAGTCCAATTAAGAACAACATTGTAGCAATAAAAACAAACATGTTGCGAGCACGTTTCTGAAACTGGGCTTCTGTTGTCAGGATTTTTTCGCGCATTGCTTGTTCTTTTATCATTACCTGCACTTCGGCCTCCTTCTTCTCCAATTCCAACGCCTGTGTATAATATATTTTTTCTGCTTCGTTCTGCGATTTCACCTCCATTATTCGCAGCAATAAATCCTGATTAATCAAACTATCGTTAAAAGCCTCAAATAATTTACGGTAGTGTATCGATTGCTTAAAGTCTTTAATTTGCTCATATGACTCGGCCAATTGAAGTGAAATGTTTCGTCGCATCTCATATCCAATATCCACCCGATTTTCGCGCCATGTTTGCTTTAACAGTTCAATGGCCTCTTCATATTTATGGGTTTTTATTTTCAACGTTGCCATATCAAATTTTGATGCCACAAGTCCTTTGTAGTCACGAATTTCACGTCTTTTTTCTTGCGCTAATTCAAAGTATTCCAATGCTTCCTTATACTTCGTTTGAACCATATAAAGATTTCCAATGTTATTTAAAACATCTGCTGTGCTCTTATAATCAGTGAGTTTTAAATATATATCCAATGCTTTTTGATAATAATCAAATGCCTTTTCATAGTTCCCGATGTTTTTATACATCAATGCTACATTATTCTGAATCCGTGCACTTTCAATTTTGTCGTCATTAATTTCATAATATCCCAAGGCACTTAAATAATAATCTAGCGCATAATCAAATTGTCCCCTTTTGTAATACACACCACCAATATAATTTAAACTCAGGGCAATTAGTGCCTCACTTGACAAGGCTTGATGCATCGTTAGCGCTTCATCGTAGTATTCAAGAGCAATGTCGGACATATTTATATCTTTATAAATAGTGCCTATATTATTTAATGTTGCTGCAATTTGCTCAATATCACCCAAATCACGACGAATTTGCAGAGCTGATTGATAATTCTGAAGTGCTTTCGAGTAGTTATTAACGCTCCAGTAGGTTGCTCCCAACTCATTGTAAATAGAGGCCAAACGTCCTTCTTGTTTTAATTCTTGTTCAATATTTAAAGCACTTTGCAAACATACAACAGCACTATCAATGGAACCTTTTCGGGTATAGGTTCGAGCTAAGTTTTTCAACGTCCGGGCAATACCAGATGAATCTTTACCCTCTTCCGAATATTTAATGGATGCCTTGTATTGCACAATTGCTTCATCGAACCTATTTAATCGCAAACAGGCATTTCCAAGCAAATTATAGGTATGAGAAACTTGATCCAACGATTTGATGTTCATATACATTTTCAAAGCCAGATTGTGCATATGAACTGCGGAATCGAACTTTCCAGTTTCACTGTAAATTAGACCCAGATTATTAATTGCTATGGCTTCCGTCTCCGAGTCATTTATTTTAACAGAGAGCGTTCTGAGATTTGAAAAAGCGGTAAATGCCTTTTCAAAATCACGGGTTCTCCAATACACGCGTCCTTTATTACGCTCCAGGTTCAACAAAACTTGTGGGGAAATCCGGTCGGAGATGTAAATTTCCACTTGTTGGAGTTTTGGAACAAGGTCAAAATATAAACCCTGTCCTTGCATGTACTCTATTTGCAATAGACTGTAATGAATTACCCTAGTAGTATCCTTTGCATTTAGGGTGGTGGCAATTAATTCATCGTAATAAAAGAGTACCGAATCACTTTTTTGTTTGCTATAGAAGTCTATAATTTGAGCCAGAAGTTTCACTTTCTCTTTGTAAGTTACCTTTGGCAGACGCACAATTAGCGAATCAACCGATGCACCCTTCGATGCAAAGGCTATAAAAAGAAAGATAACTAAGATTTGGCGCCTCATAGTGTTTTTTAATTAGTTTCCGATTTGCGATACATCGATCAGGTACATTCAAAGTTATATAATACTGATTTCTTTGGACATTTCCGCCCACTTTCCCTTTAATAATAAAAACAAATTGTGACCCGAGTCCAAATCGGATTTTTCAATATGCTCAAAAATAGAATCAAAAATCTTCATCACCTCCGGCTTTGAAAAGTACAAGAACGAAGTTCGTAAAGTTTGAAAAGATTCGTACAATTGTTCCATCTCTTGTGCCTCAAAAAGTAATTTCAGGCTCTCAATTTGAGTTTGAACATAGGGGGGATACAATTTTAAGATTTTCACAACTTTTTCTTTTTCGCAAGAATAGGTCTGACATAAGACACGAATATCAATATATTGAAATCGAGCCCAATTAGGAACAACAAACTCCTTTTCTTGCTCATTTCTCTCTTCACTACTCAACAAATGCTTATCAAGAATTAGATATAAGGATGCTGGTTTAAATGGTTTATCCAAATTATCAATGGCAACCATATTAACCTCTTTCCCGATCTTATCATTCGAGTTTTTTGGCGTAATTGTTACACAAGGAATATCTTTAAGGGTTTTGATCAATCGATCATTAATTCCTGAAATATTTTGCGCTTGCTCCATAAAAATACCGATTTCGGCCAGCACAATGTCAACATTCTCTTTTTCAAGTGTCTCTAAGGCCCTTTCTGCTTTTTTATACGATAAGACTCTGATGTTTTTGTATCTAACGCCTATTAAATCGCCTATCAAACTGCGACTTGTGTCATCACGGTCTATTAGCAGAACTTTGTAATTATGACTCATAATAATTATCTTCAATATTTGGTTAGCACTTCCACTGAACTCCGAATACAATTATATCATCAAGTTGGCTATAATCTCCCATCCACTCATTTAGAGCATTTTCCAGATTAACTTTCTGTTCCACTAAGGGCAAGTTAGCCCCCTTTTCTAGCACATTCTTCAACCCTGACCGCATTAACTTACGACCTCGTGGTCCTCCAAATTGATCAATATAACCATCAGAAAACAGATACATTATATCATTATTCTGTAAATTTATATACGTATTTGTAAATGGCGAGTCAACCAAATAGATACCCACTGGCATCTTATCGGGAGCATAAACCTGGATCTCGCCCATGGAATAAACCCATAAAGGAATGTTTCCTCCTGCAAAACAAACTCGACTCAACTCATTGTCAATAATAATCATTCCCATGTCCATTCCATCGAGATTTTCCAATTCGTCAAATTTACGAGGAATGACGGTGGGTTGATGCAAATTATTTCGAATTTTATTCCGCAAATGACCTAACATCTTAGCCGCATCAAATTCAGAATATTGTCCTTTCAGCTCGTTTAAAAGTGATATTCCTAACATGCTCATAAATGCCCCAGGAACGCCGTGCCCGGTGCAATCGGCAACCACTAACACGTCGTATTTGCCTTCCCGATGAGTCCAATAAAAATCACCACTAACTACATCACGTGGTTTATTAAAATTAAAATGATTTGGGAATAGTGCATCAACAACGATTGATGGGGGCAACATAACTTCCTGAATGCGACGTGCATAGGTTATGCTATCTGAAATTTTCTCTTTCTGCTTCTCAATTTGGTTTTTCTGAGTCTCAATTTCCGATTTTTGTTTTCGAAGCTCTATGTTGGTTTTTATTTTCTGTCGCCACGCTATAACGACAACTACAATAACTCCTACCAATAGAAATAAAGCTACCAACATATAATAATAACGTTGATTTTTCTGTTTTATCTGAGCATCTCGCAGTTCAATCTCAAACTGCTTAAGTTCCAATGCTTGCTGTTTCTTTTCATTCTCAAAACGAATCTCCATATCAGCGATTCGCTTAATGGTTTCGTCATGATTTAGGAGGTTCTGAATTTCGTAAAACTCTTTAAAATAGATGTGCGACAATTTATAATTGCCCAATAACTCATAATACCGACTTAACAGATGGCTAGCATCCCGCTTCAAGGAATTATCATCGAGGTTACACGCAATATCATATGCTCCTTTCGACATTTCTGCCGCCTTTTTAAAGCGCTTTGCTTCCATTAAAAACTCGCCGTATTGCAACATCGAATATCCTTCACCCTGCGTATCCTGAATGAGTTGACGTGAAAAAAGAGCCATCTCAAAATAAAAATCTGCAGAATCGGACTCGTTAATATTCCATTTAAAATTTGCAATGTTGTTCAACGTAGCAGCATGATTTTTCAAATCGCCCATATCGCCATACAATGCCAATGCAGCCTGATAATAAAAATGAGCACTATCGGTTTGGTCAAGGTTTTTGTACACCATTCCTAAACTATTGCACGTTGAAGCCATTAATGATCGGTTGCCCAACTCTTTTCGAATTTCCAAAACACGCTTATAATATTCTAATGCTTCGCTATATTCCTTTGCTGTCCAATAATCGCCGGCTATAAAATTCAATGCTATGGATTCTTGTAATTTATTTCCAACGTTGCTATACAATTTCAGAACGGTCCTATGATACTCTAAGGCACGATCAATATTACCTAAGTCGCGATAAATCAGCCCAATATTTTCTAACACTTTTGCTTTTCGAGTTTCATCACCCAAAATTTCGTATAATCGTAAACTCTCAATGTAACTGTCTATTGCTTTAAAATAGTTGTGCATTTCCCAATACAGTCCCCCTAAATTAAGGTATACATAAGCCTCGTTATTAACACTTTTACTGTTTTGGTGTATTAATAAGGCTTGTTGAAAATAGTGTACCGAACTATCAAATGTTCCTGTTGTTTTATGTAAAATAGCAAGATTCGTATAACTCGATGCCATTTGCAATGTGTCGGCTAAACGCATTCTTAAAAACAACGATTGCGTAAAATTCATAAACGCACTATCATAGTTGTTTAGTCGTAAGTACACCCCTCCAGTTAGCGATAAAACATTGGCTATTCCTGCACTATCTTTCAATTTGTCGTACAGTGTTCTAACATGTCGAAGTGTTCGTAATGAGGCGTCGTAACTGCTAATATCACGTTGAACCAACGCTAAATTAATATATGCAGCAGCCGTCCCTGGTGTATCTTTTAATTGATTTCGAATATCAATACTTTTATGATATAGCAACCGAGCTTCTTCGTATTGTCCTTTACGCCAACTCAATCCGCCTTGGTGGTAAAAAATTAGTCCCAACGAGATGGAGTCATTTTGCTTTAATGCACGCAATTCTGCTTGATTTAAAACAATTTGTGCACTATCGAAAACACCCTTGTCTCGCCACCATATTGCAGCATCGCACATATATTTTACCTGAAGCTGGGAGTTTTCTGTTTTTTTCGACAATCGCAGAAGACTATCAGGAGGATAGTTTGCATTTGCAGTAAAACTCAAAGCATTAAAAACCGTAACTAGTAGCAAGTATCTCATGAAAAACAAAACTTTGTTGCAAGATACAAAAAAGGGATGGATTTTAATATCTCTTATTTTCCAAATTTCGCATCTTTTTTTCTTTGTCGATGGCAAGTTTCAGGAAAATATCAAAGTATACGCAAATTATTGGACTCCATCACAAATCTTGGAAAATTGAACGATAAAGCGACACATTGGCAGTAACCGAATATCGACCCTCAACAGTTATGCGGCCCTGTGCTCCTAATTGATTGCGCAAGCTCTCATTTTCAACGAGTTGGGAAAGAGAGTCAATCCACTCTTCATCTGAGTTAGCCAACATTCCATTCACTCCGTGCTGAATAATCTCTGTATTTACGCCAACCGAGGACATAACCGCCGGAATTCCCAATGCCATGTACTGCAATCCTTTAAATCCACACTTTCCGCGGGTCCACTGATCGTCGGGCAAAGGCATTATTCCAATATCAAAGGTTAACAATTGATCAATTTCACTGGATTGACTCCATTTTATAAACTCAATATCAACGCCTTTTATCTGCGGAGCAACGTCGGCAATGACCATGAAATTTATTTTTTCGCCATACTGAGACTTTAATGTTTTTAAAACATCGCTTAATGTTGCGAGGTGTTTTATGGTTGTTTCGGTGCCTGTCCATCCTATAGTAAGAGTTCTAAAATTAAATTTTAAAGGCTCTTTTGAGACTTTGTGATATGTTGTATCAATGGTTGTTGGAACAATTACAATATTAGAGTTAAACTGACTTGCATACTCCGATAAATATTGATTGCCAACAATAACCGTATGCGAAAGTGAACAAATATCGGCTGTTTTTTGCGGTTTCTTTAACCATTTAACGCTCATGTTTCCAGCCGAGGTGTCGTTCAACCAAATACTGTCATCGAAATCAAAAATAATGGGAACTTTCTGCCACGAAATCAGACGTTCTATAATGGTTGTTCCCATCATAAACGCTTCTCGGTAAATAAATACAGCGTCATAATTCTTAGCTCTACAAACATCAAAAAGTCGTTTTAAAAAACTTTTAAATACGATAAAAAATTTGATTCCATAATTCCCAAAACTATAAAAATATTTATCGTCCCACTGGCTTAATATATTGGAATAGGTTATTTTATACCCCTCCCCTTCAAGATACGGAATAAAATGTTCGCATCTGAAACGCTGCCCTGGGGATCGACCTTTACGATGGGGTACTAAATATAAAATGCGTTTTGTTTTCACAAATTTTCATAAATTGTTGCATATTTCGCCACTCCTTTTTCTAGGGAGAAGTACTGATGTGCAATTTTAACAAATTGTTGCGTATCAATGGGTAAATTTTTAAAATAATAATCCCACAAACCAAAAAACGACGCTTCAGAAAAACTATTTACCTTGAACGGAAGTATCGATTTATAATATTCATCAATATCGCCCACTCCACTATTGCTAAAAACGGGAATTCCCAAGCCAAACAACTCGGCCAATTTTGTGGGCGACGATGCTCTTTTACTAAAACTCGGTTTAATAAAACTCACCGATGCATTGGAAATGGATAATAACGTTGGGAGTTCATCTCTACCCGATTGAATAATACGAATAGAACTTGATTCTATATCCAAATTAGCACACGCATCCAATATTGTTTTGGGGTTGTCTTTGGTGATAAACAAAAACACAGCGTTGGGTTTGAATTTGGTTTTCAAGACATTAAAAAACTGTAACATTTCCTCTACCAGATACCATGTTCCAACAGATCCCAAATATGTTAGCACAAAACTATCGGATGAAATGGTTAGTTTTTTAAGCCAATCTGTTTTTGACTCTGCATAATCGTCACGAACGATAAAATGATCCAAATCGGCACAGCAGGGAATAATCGTTATTTGCGAGCTATTAAGAGTGGGGGTAATTTCTTTCAAAATGGTATTTTTTCCTGATTCAGTAAGACTTACAACATGATCGGCATTTTCGAAAAACTGTTTTTCACGCTTTTTAAAATAGGTGTAAACGGCATTGAAAATTGGATTACTCAACCTCCATACACCTCCATCAACACGCTCATCGGCCCAAAATCCCCGCATATCGAACAGAAACCGAACACCAAACTGTTTTTTCATGGACATTCCAACCATTGCCGATATATAACTGCGACAATGCACAATATCAAAGGGGGAGTGTTTTTGCAAAGCATGAGCAACCTTAAACATTTTCCGCAGATCATACAACGTAGCTATTATTGGAGGTCTCTTTGTATAAAAAATGGGACGCCAATAAATAGCATGCTCCCTGATAATTGAATCTATAAGCGATTTGTTTTCCTGAAATCGATCTGCCTTTTCGGCACTCAAAACTGTAATACGATAACCGTTACGCGAAAGACCGATTAAATAGGGTAATATTTGCGATTGACCCAACGGATCTGTTAATCCATCATACGAAATATATAAAACATCAGAACGCTTTACGTTATTTTGCGGCATAAGTAATTCATTTTCGTTTGTTTCTTATCCAGAGTAAAGGATTACAAAAGTAATCACTATTGTTGGGAGAATTATCAAAAATAAATATGAACCCCGAGGCCAACTACGTAACACACACATTACAAGCTTTTTAACTATTGGATAACTTTTCACTGTCCTCATATTAGGCAACTAATTATGTTTCTCTTTAAACCCATTGAACCGCTACTAATCAGAATATTAGCGACTATTTCTATAAACTACGCTCAATATTAATAAAAAACAGTAAATTGTTACTTTATTAAAAATAAAAAGGATTGAAAACATAGAAATATAGAAAAAAAATAACTAAATTTAGGCAGTGAAATCAAATTGTACACTGTTTTCATAATATGAAAACAGTATTTGAATTGTTATTTATAATAAAATACTCTATTTTTGTAGTTCAGTACATTTATTTGTAAACAAATGATTTATCGGATTGTTATCGATTCGAACAACATTTATAAATTCAGTTTATAACCGCTATAATTATCCAAAAATTATTTCAAAAAACAATTGCGCTGTTAACTATATTATGATGTGCATTTTTTATCGAAATAAACAGGTTGGTAAATGCGAAGCATGTTAAATAGACTTCAAAAAAATGTGTTATATAAAATTGTGACTATGAGAAATTATTTATCATTAACTACGGAGGAGAAAAAGGCATTGGCCCGCACTGAGCTGATTCGTATCAACAAATTAAACGGAAAAACACCTACAAAAGAGGATTTTAAAGCAGTAAACGACACTAAAATCACCTATGGGCAAATTGTTTATTTGTATAAAAAGTGGAATTTGGCAATAAAAGACGCTGGTTTAAAAAGTAACAAAAATCGAATGCCCAACAGCGAATCTATTACAAAACGCGAAATTGTTGATGCTTTTATCGATGCAGCAAACAGAGAAAAGAAAATGCCAACATTCAAGGAATTTAAAAAGCATCATGACATTTCGCTCTCTCCATTTCTAAAGATATTTGGAAGCTGGAATCTTGTAAAACAATACATTTACACTAAACATAGAGAACAATTAACATTCTTGCCCGAAAGAATAACAGCAAAAAGGAATCGACGTACAAAAGCTGAGATTCTTGCTGCACGTAAAAAACAACCTCAATAGTTGTGTTGCAAATAACGTTAGCAAAAAAGAAGTATGCATTCCTATTCAAATAATGATTATGGACACGTTAAAACAAGATGATTTTTGTTTTGAATGATTTTTTCTCGCAACCTAACATTTCTTCTCAATAGCCAAATAAACTCATGATTACGTTAACAAAATCAAAAGGAGTGTTTCAATTCGAAACACTCCTTTTGATTTATTGTAAATACCTCTTTAGTTAAAAGTTAGAGTAACTCCCACTGAAAAAGGGTATAACTCAGGTCCTTCGTTGGTTTTAAATAGCGATGATAGACTATAGTTTGCATAAATTCCGAAGTTTTCAAATCCAACTCTGGCTGTTAATCCGTACTGCAAGGGATTCATATGGTAATCTCTACGCTCCTTAATTTTAAAATCTTTGGTTTTCATTTTGGTTTTCGAACCCAATTTTAGCGTGCCATAAGCACCTCCGGCGATCCACAATCGATTGTGTCCTAGTTTAACTTGACCTTCCAACATTACCGGAACCGTTAGAGCCCACATGGTTAATTTGCTTTTTATCCATGCTTGCGACGAATCAAGCGAGTAGGCCAACATATTTTGGGAGTTGTCCAGTTTCACATTCGAATTGTCCAATCGGTAAGTATTCCATTTAAAACCCACGCCTGAGACAATGCCTAAATAATCACGAACAATTGGAATATTGAACTGAAATGCATTGATCGCAAATTCAAACGATTTTCCTTCGTCAAGTTCCAAATATGAGACTGAGTCGGGTAATGAAAGAGTTCGTTCCTTTGTGGAAAACAAGTTAAGTCCTAGGTCAATTGAAGCCCAATGCCCCTCGAATCTGGATCTGCGACTTTTATTACTCCCTTTCCATTCGGAATCCCAATCGTCGTCCCAATCGTCATTGTCATCGTCCCAGTTGTCATCAAACTGTGAACTCTCCTTTTTGTTTTTGGATTTCCTATTGCCTTCGAGTACAATAATCTCGGTTTTCCCAAGTTTAAATCGTGTTGTGTCCGTACCGTTATCCTCATGTATGGTTATACTGGATTTGTTTTTATCCGTTGAGTACTCGATTCCAACTTCATTGGATTCAATTTGGCGTTTCAGGGTTTCATTCATAATTACAGAGTCGGAAGCGGTTGTTTTCACCGTGTCGACAACTTCCTGCGCAATTGCAACATTGAAGGCTGCAAATAAGCCGATGCTTAAAATAATTAGTTTCATAATATTAGGGTTTTAAGGGTTTTTATTGTGACGAGTATTATATCTAAAAAGTTACAATACCTATTTTCGTTTTCTTTCTATTGCAAAAATGGGGGTGCTTAAAGCAAAGTAAACCATCTCATTTTTATCGTTATACTCGGTCTTAAAGGTATACCGATCGGGGTTCCTAATTATTTGTGCTATTCCCCATTCTGCAGCTTTTTTCAATCCCAATCGTCGATAAAGTAATACTGGCAACGATGGATCTTCTTCAAACATATTACTCTTAATTTCCTTATTAGTATCATAGAGAGCCGCATACAGCAAATCAATGTCTAACGTTGCACCGTGTATATTCTCGAAGTTATCTTGATAAACATTCATCGAGGCGTATTCCCTTGGCACAACTCGTTCAATATTTTCGAACACTCGGGGTTCTATTCCTGATTCATTGACTTTTCTTACAATTGGGACAATCTCCGTTTTCAGCGTTTTCACGGGCTTTGATTCTTCGGCAACTTCATTGGGAGTAACTTCTTTTTCAATCGACTGAATATCAGTAGATTCAAGTTCCACGGGGAATTCGTATGCCACCACGTTGGTGTCCATTATATGTTGGCGGTCCATCAGTTGGCTAATTCCAAACAAAATCATTAAACCTGCAGCAACGGCTGATATTACAGATATTCCAATGAAAAGGAACTTGCGTTTTGATCGCAGCAGCGATTTTTTATCACTATACGTAATTGAATGGTCTGCCAAAAGCGTAGTTTGCGTAAAATCAAACTCTTTCGGGTTTTGTTGCGCTCTTAAAAACTGCTCCCATTTCATTTTTGTATCCCTCGACAAATCGTTCTCCAACGATGCAATGGCAAACATTTGCGCATTTTCGGGGCTTACAAGCTCTTTGTCAAAATCGGGCAACTTAAATAAAGTCTCTTTGGCGTGATATTGTAATTCCTCACCTTCGAGTTTTGTTTTCTTAAACAACTCGTAACTTTTACTGACGGACTGATTCTCCTCAATCCACGCCATTAACTCCTCTTTTCGAGCATTGGGAAAGTCGTTTTCCAGTACGCTAACCAACAACTCGTCACTATTTTGTTCAGTAAAAGCAAGATCCCCAATCTCTCTCTTCAACGCTGCTCCGTCAAATTCACAAACGTTAGGTTCTAGCTTTACTTCTGAAATAAAGTCTAACTCCTCCGCCAGATCTGGATTTTTGAGCAAAAAGGCGTTAAATTCTGCCACCATGCTCTCCGATAAGGTTTTATCCAAATAGTCGATAAAATATATTTCGTAATTCTCTCTCGTAATCATGGCACTAATTATATTACAGTTTCCATACTTCCAATGTAACTCTTTAAGAACACTCGTGCGCGGTAGATATATACTTTCACCTGCGATTCTGTCAGTCCCGTTATTTCGCCAATTTCCTCATAAGAATATCCCTCATAATCGCGCAATAGCACTACCGATCGCTGAACATCAGGCAGTTTACCAATGGCATGATGCAAGATTTCCTGCAAATCGGAATAATGGCCCGTATCAGCACTTTTAAAATCGGGAACATCTTCGTGATGGTCAATTCGTTTTCGTCGTCGCAAATAATCAATCATAGTGTGATAAGCAGTCGTAAACAGATACGATTTAACTTTATCGCCATTGACATTAGCCAGATTAATCCACAGCTTTTCAAATGTATCCTGAACAATATCAT
Source organism: Salinivirgaceae bacterium (assembly GCA_028709085.1). Lineage (GTDB taxonomy): Bacteria > Bacteroidota > Bacteroidia > Bacteroidales > Salinivirgaceae > JAAYQU01. Next base: position 15,269 of record JAQVXQ010000031.1, read on the forward strand.
GAGTGTACTCCCCATCGCGCAGGTTTTTCACTATAAATCGATATATTCCATCAGAATAGGTTTCTACACTTTGATTGTATTCCTCAACCGTCATCTCTTTTAGTTTTACAGTGGTTAGACGCACAAAAATATCGTTTTGTTACAGCAACTTGGCTATTTTCTCAATTTATTAAAACTAGTGTCCCGAAAATTCGTTGAGATTCTTCGTTATCTCTCAGAAAAGTATGTTCGACAAAACCGCTTAAAATAGTTATAACTTTCTCAATTACAAGGTATTAACAGCCTTCATAAGAAGAGGGGGCTTGCTGGCATTCTGAACGTAATGCAACGGAGTTAAGAATCTAGTATTAATTATTAGTAATTCTCTGAACAATAGTGATTGAAAATATAATCCCAATACACTACCTTTGACCAAGGCAAATAATTCAACATTAAATAACCCCAACTCAAAAACATTGAACAACAAATCGTCCCATAACGGAAAAACTCATCATTGGACAATCGTTCTTATTAAACGGCTTATATTATTTGGTTCGTGGGGATATGTCCTATATCGTTTTATTGGACCCGAATCCATAAACTTTTCAACATTCAGTTTCCAAAAAGACACCCCAAGTTTTTTACTATACACCACTGCCCTTTTGTGCTTAATGGGCATAAACTGGTCGTTGGAGAGTTTAAAGTGGAAGATTTCGCTCTCTGGATTTCATCAAATCTCCTTTTTCAAATCCGTACTTGGGATTATTTTAGGCCTTTCCGTTGCCATATTTACGCCCAATCGATCGGGGGAATATATTGGCCGCATTTGGGTTTTGCCGAAACATACCCACATTAAAGCCATTGCGGCTACCATATTTGCAAGTATGAATCAACTTTCGGTAACCTTTTTTTGTGGCATCATTGCGCTTATGGTATGGCAGCAGAATCATACAATCCCGTTTATTTTTGACAACGAAAAATCGATAAAATGGATTGTAATCGGCGGGTTCTTTATAATTATAGTGTCGCTCATGGCTTTATTGTTGTTCAAAAAGAAGCAACTTCCAGAAATTAAGAAACATATACTTACATTTATAGATGTTTTCTTCAGTTATTCCTTTAAAAAGATATTTTCCATTTGGGGGTTGAGCTTTATACGCTATCAAATTTTCGTTTTTCAATATTGGATTCTACTGCATTTTTTCAATGCCCCAATTCCAATATTTGAACTTTATTCGGGGCTTGGTATTATGTATCTAACCATGGCACTTCTTCCTATTCTTACCTTTGCCGAACCTGCTGTACGAACTGCTTTAAGTTTACTCTTTTTGGGCGTATTTACAACCAACGAAGCCGGGATTATATCTGCTTCCATTGCGCTATGGATCATCAACTTAGTTATTCCATCACTTATAGGCTCAATTTTACTTAACACTCAAAAATCAACAAATAATGCTTGACATACTATTCATTATTATTGGGATAATTTTCGTTATTGCTGGCATTATTGGTTGTGTTTTACCCATTATTCCTGGACCAACCCTCTCCTTTATTGCCATTTTGATATTGCAATCAACCAACTTAGTGTCCATGGAAAGCAGTTTGCTGTGGTCGTTATTTGCTGTCACAATAATCATTACCATTGTTGACTATATTTCTCCCATTTGGGTTGTGAAAAAAGCCGGAGGATCGAAAAAAGCATTAATGGGTTCGGTTGTTGGTTTAATCATAGGAGTGTTTGCTTTCCCTCCCATTGGGATAATTTTAGGTCCATTCATCGGCGCATTTGTGGGCGAATTAATGAGCACCAACGATACTTATAAAGCCATAAAAGGCGGATCGGCGGCATTTATTGGTTTTGTTTTTGGAACACTTATGAAAATTATATTCTCAGGCTACATTGCTTGGCTTTTCATAACTGAAGTTATTGTGGCTCTTTGGAATTAACAATAGACAAACGAGCCAAAAGAGAAATCTCTTTTGGCTCGTTTACGTTTTACGGAAATCACTAAACCGTTATTCCACCTTGAAAATTTCGGCAAATGCTTTCTGAAAGGCATCTTTAGGAAGTGCTCCCTGTGCCATCTGCGGTTGTCCATCAACAGGAACAAATAGCAACGATGGAATACTTTGTATACCAAAAACTCCTGCCAATTCACGTTCCTTTTCGGTATCTATTTTATAGATATCAACTTTTCCATCATATTCTGTTGCCAACTCTTCCAATATGGGCGCAACCATTTTACATGGTCCACACCAATCGGCGTAAAAATCAATTATACACGGCCTAGTTCCTTCAAATGTCCAATCCTTGTTTTTCTCAAAATCGAAAACCTTCGATTTAAATGTCTCTAATGTCAAATGCTCAACCATAATATTACATATTTAATTATTTAGATATATGAATGTTTCCAAAAACCATGCCGACCCTTAAATCACTGTTTTTATACGTTTATTACTGACGAAATTGTCAACATTTTGTCACAGAAAACACTCCTTTTACTATTATTACAACAATTAAAGTAATTAAATGTTTTTCAAAACCGTAAAGCGTTATCTAGAAAATATTTAGAATCCTTACAATTGACAAAACAAGGATATCGAGCACCCTACTTAGCCCTTTTTCGTACAAATTATATGGTATTTATTTATAACTTTGCACTCGTTTTTACAACAAAGGTGACATTTTGTCACTAAACCACTCTTTCTTTATGCAATTTGAACTATCTCATAAAATCTTCAATACAGTCTGTCAGGTTGCTGACAATAAAAAACTAGAAGCGTATGTTGTTGGTGGATTTGTTCGCGATCTAATTCTAAAACGCGATAACAAAGATATCGACTTTGTGGTTGTGGGCAGTGGAATAGAATTAGCCTGCGATGTAGCCCGAGCTATGAATCCAAAAATAGAGGTTACGCAATACAAGAACTATGGGACGGCCATGTTCCGAGTTGGCGATATGGATTTTGAATTCGTTGGTGCCCGCAAAGAGTCCTACAATCGCGACAGCAGAAACCCAATTGTTGAGGATGGCACCCTTGCCGATGATCAAAACCGACGCGATTTCACCATCAATGCCATGGCAATCAGCGTTAACCGAGCGACATTCGGACAGTTGATCGACCCATTTGATGGTGTGGGCGATATTGAGCGAAAAATTATTAGAACACCGCTCGATCCCGACATAACCTTCAGCGACGATCCACTGAGAATGATGCGAGCAATTCGTTTTGCCACCCAACTGGGGTTTCAGATCGAGGAAAACGCGTTTGAATCCATTAAACGTAATGCCGAACGCCTGACCATTCTTTCCAGAGAACGCATTAATGATGAACTCAACAAAATCATTCTAACGAAACGTCCTTCAGTTGGGTTTAAATTGCTGGCTTTAACTGGATTATTAAAGTATGTACTTCCAGAACTGGATGCTCTTCGCGGGGTTGATATTAAAGAGGGACGCAAACACAAGGATAACTTTTACCATACCATAGAGGTTCTTGATAATATTAGTAAAACAACGGGCGACTTGTGGCTACGCTGGGCAGCGCTACTCCACGATATTGCAAAACCAGTTGTGATAAAATATGACTCCACCTTAGGGTGGACTTTGCATGGTCACGAATACCTTGGTTCACAGTGGATTCCAAAACTTTTTAAACGTTTGCGAATGCCCACCAATGCAAAGATGAAATATGTGCAAAAACTTGTTGGGCTGCATATGCGTCCCATTGTTTTAGCGCAAGAAATTGTTACCGACTCGGCAATTCGTCGATTGCTTTTTGAGGCCGGCGACGACATTGATGATCTGATGTTGCTTTGCGATGCCGATATCACCTCCAAAAATCCGGACAAAGTAACCCGATATTTAAAAAACTATCAGCTCGTTCGCCGAAAACTGGTTGAAATTGAAGAGAAAGATCGAATACGGAATTTTCAACCTCCGGTATCGGGAGAACAAATAATGGAACACTTTAATTTGCCCCCATGCAAAGCAGTTGGCGATTTAAAAGATGCCATTAAAGATGCCATTCTCGAAGGAACCATCGGAAATACCTTCGACGAAGCATGGGCATATATGCTAAAAACCGCCGAAACTTTAGGAATAGAAAGACAAATTTAATTCTTATATGAATAGTCTATTTGTGTAAAAAAACTGTAAATCAGCACAATAACATCTAATTAAGTAGACTTTTTTAATTTAGAATTTAGTCCTCCAATTAAGCCCCACAATATTTGCATTTTTGTGCATCTAGCTGCATCGCTATAAAACAAAACCACCTGAAAATCAAACTATTTTCAGGTGGTTGCACTGTTTTGCTTTGCAATTTGTGGAGCCGGCGGGAGTCGAACCCGCGTCCGGTCAAGTGGCAAGGGTGCTTTCTACATGCTTAGTCAATTGTTAGTTTTCGAATAAATACCGGGAATCGACACCCAAGATTTACCTTATTCTCTTTGTTTCGCTCAATGCCCGAGACCGACATTAAACTAGTTCAAACTTTTAGCACCTCATGCTCGGACAGCAATGAACAAACTTCCGTGAGATGTCCCGTCGCAGCTTCTAAAGCCGGCGATGAAGCGAAGCCGAATTAATCAGACTAAGCAGCAAGAGCAAAATTATTTTCGCCAATTAATAGGTTGTGACCCTTTTAAAGGGAGCAATCAATCCCTGCATGCTTACAAACTCACTCATCCTGCCGTCAAAACCAAAAACGACCCCTTGTGAATTTACGTAATTAACACTTGTGTTGAATTACAAAAAGCATGCAAAGATACAAAAAAACATGACCTCTTAAATACAATATAATAGTAAACCGATATTTATTTTTTTTAAATGCCACAATAAAACCCATAAAACAAAGAAGCACATAGAATATTTGTCGAGGTGTTGAGGTGTTGAGAAATTCACTGGTCACCGATCACAGATTACCGATCACAGTCTCTTGTACCTCAGAATAATCTTTCGCTAGCAAACTTTGGCAAAGTGAAAAACACGAAACTGACAAGCCCAAAAGCCAAGAATCAAATTGTAATACAACCTTGCGGTATAAAAACGAACTCAATAATGGAAGAAAAACAATATCTTTGCGCTCAACTTAATTATTGAATCCTGAATAACTACACATAAATGCAATTTAAACTCGTTTCGGAAAGTAAAACTGTTGGCCCAAGAGCCGGAGAAATAACAACTGATCACGGAGTAATTCCTACTCCGATATTCATGCCAGTGGGAACAATTGGCACTGTAAAAACAGTACAACAAAAAGATTTAGAGCACGATATTGATGCGAAAATAATATTGGGAAACACATACCATCTTTATCTTCGCCCAGGGTTAGAAGTCATTTCGGAAGCAGGCGGATTGCATAAATTCATGAATTGGAATCGTCCAATTTTAACGGATAGTGGTGGATTTCAAGTGTTTTCGCTTTCCGATATTCGTAAAATTCGCGAAGAAGGGGTTGAATTTCGTTCCCATATTGATGGGTCAAAACACTTTTTCACACCCGAAAATGTAGTTGAAACCCAGCGAATTATTGGATCGGACATCGTGATGGCACTCGACGAATGTCCTCCGGGAGATTGCGACCGAAATTATGCACACAATTCGCTCAAACTCACTCAACGTTGGCTAGATCGCGGTTACAAACATTTCCAAGCCACGAGTCCACTCTATGGTCATTCACAAACATATTTCCCAATAGTTCAAGGTGCCGGTTTTGCCGATTTACGTCGCGAAGCAGCAAAACATGTAGCCGACATGGGTTGCGAGGGAAATGCCATTGGCGGTCTTTCAGTGGGAGAACCTATCGACACAATGTATGAAATGATTGAAGTTGTAAACGACGTTTTACCAGCCGATAAGCCCCGCTATTTGATGGGCGTTGGAACTCCTGCCAATATTATTGAAGGAATAAGTCGAGGTGTTGACATGTTCGATTGTGTAATGCCAACACGAAATGGCCGCAATGCCATGATATTTACGTGGCAAGGAATTATGAACATGAAAAATAAGAAATGGGAAAAAGATTTTTCGCCCATCGACCCAACAGGCGATTCGTTTGTTGACTCATACTATTCGCGTGCCTATTTACGCCATCTTTTTCATGCTGGTGAAGCATTGGGTCCTCAACTAGCAAGCATTCATAATCTCAATTTCTATCTACGGTTGGTTACTGAGGCTAGAAAGCATATTTTAAATGGCGACTTTGAGCAGTGGAAAAACCAGATATTACCCCAAATTAGCCAACGGCTATAATCCAGAATTTTAGAATTTATTTCTATGTTAAAAAAACTTGACAGATATATTCTCCGTAAATTTCTTGGCACCTATTTTTATGCCATCGGACTTATAATCATTCTTGTTATTGTTTTTGATCTATCGGAACGTCTCGATGATTTTATCGAAAATAAGGCTCCTATCAATGCCGTTATTTTCGACTATTATCTCAATTTTATCCCCTATTTTGTGAATCAATTTTCGGGACTTTTTACTTTTATTGCGGTCATTTTCTTTACATCGAAAATGGCAACCCACAGTGAAATTATAGCTATTTTAAGTGGAGGCGTAAGTTTTAAGCGGTTTTTAAGACCCTATTTTATTGGTAGCGTTCTAATTATGATCTTATCCATCTTTTTAATAAACTGGGTTATTCCACATGCCAATACCAAACGCCTCGATTTTGAAGAAAAATATTATCGATCGTCGCCGTATCAAAACAGAGATAAAAACATACATCGACAGCTGGCTCCCGGCCTTTTTATTTACATGCAGTCGTACAATACTTCAATGAATATTGGGTATCGGTTTTCACTCGAGCGATTCGAAGAAGGCATTCTAAAAGAAAAACTCAACTCCGATTACATTAAATGGGACTCCACAAAAAACAAATGGACTATTTTTAATTACTACATTCGAGAATACGACTCCATTACAGAGAAATTAACATCTGGACAAACCATAGACACCTTGCTACCAAATTTCGATAAAAGCGACTTTACGTCACGATTAGAAATTGTTGAAACAATGGATTATACTGAGCTAACGGATTTTATTGAGAAACAAAAAATGAGCGGGACATCAAACTATGCCGTTTATGAACTAGAAAAGCACAAACGTTTAGCCTTCCCTTTCTCTACCATAATTTTGGCAATAATAGGGGTTTGTATCTCTTCTCAGAAAAAACGAGGGGGCATTGGAATTAATATTGGAATTGGTCTTGCATTAGCATTTTCGTATATTATGATGCAACAAGTGACAAATGTTTTTGCAGTAAATGCTGGGTTTAGTCCACTATTATCGTTATGGATTCCCAACTTTATCTATGCCACCATTGCATTTGTTTTGTTCAAAATGGCATCACGCTGATAATCTGAACCTTTGCCTATCAAACAAGCGAAAAGAGAACAAAAAGTTTTACTGGCAAATAAAAGTTTCATATACTTGTACTGAAATTGACAACCAAGGAATAGGTATTTATAATCAAAATAGGATTAAATTTACAACCAAGAGAAGTCAGTAATTTACAATCAGAAAACAGATCAAATAACACATTAGACGAATGAAAAATTGGCGTATGTGAAATTTGACCCTGTAATTTTAACCGAAAAATAACAAATGTTGTTTAACTTAAAAAACATTGTATGTCGTTAAAACAAAAAACCAACGATCTGTTAAAGCGTAAAGCGATAGCAGAAGCCGGAGGTGGTCAGGAAGCGAATTTAAAGCAACAAGCCAAAGGAAAACTCACAGCACGTGAGCGTATCCTTGCACTTCTTGACGACGGCTCATTTCAAGAGTACGATCTTTTTGTACAGCATGATGCGCGTGATTTTAATATGGAAAGCAAAGTTCTAGCCGGCGACGGTGTAATTACAGGAACTGGAACTATTTATGGACAACCTATCTGTATTTATGCACAAGACTTTACCGTTGAGGGGGGATCGTTAGGATTTGCCCACGCCCGTAAGATCACGAAGATTATGGACCACTCTTTGAAAATGCGCATGCCTCTCATTGGAATCAACGATTCAGGAGGTGCTCGGATTCAAGAGGGAGTTAACTCATTGGCAGGATATGGTGAAATCTTCTTTCGAAATACATTATCGTCCGGAGTAATTCCTCAAATTAGTGTCATATTAGGACCATGTGCCGGAGGTGCCGTATATTCTCCTGCGCTAACCGACTTCGTATTTGTGGTTGAAAACATTTCAAAAATGTTTATCACAGGCCCTGAAGTTATAAAAACAGTTCTTGGCGAAGAGATCTCAATGGAAGAACTTGGTGGAGCAAAAGTTCACGCCGAAATTTCAGGGAATGCTCATTTCTACGCAAAATCGGAATTGGAATGCTTTGAGCAAATCAAAAAACTACTTACGTTTATTCCATGGAATAACGGACAAAAAGCGAGATCGTTTCCACCAAAAGAACCCCGTTTGGAGTTTAAGATTGAGGACATTGTTCCGTCTGACCCACGTCAGCCATACGATGTTCGTGATGTTATTCGGGCTCTTGTTGATGACAGCGACTTTTTTGAAGTAGCCGAATTGTTTGCACCAAATATTGTTATCGGGTTTGGTAGAATTAATGGTGGAACCGTTGGATTTGTTGCCAATCAACCCCTAGTTCTTGCTGGTGTTCTCGATTGCGATTCATCGGACAAAGCAGGCAGATTTATACGTTATTGCGATGCGTTTAACATCCCAATTGTAACCCTTGAGGACATGCCTGGTTATCTTCCCGGTATTGATCAGGAACACATGGGTGTAATTCGTCACGGTGCAAAAGTACTTTATGCATATAGCGAAGCCACCGTACCAAAAATTACGGTAATCCTTCGTAAGGCCTATGGTGGAGGATACATCGCCATGAACTCGCGCCATTTAAGAGCCGACTTTGTTTTTGCATGGCCTACTGCTGAAATTGCAGTTATGGGACCCGAAGGAGCGGCAAACATTATCTTCCGCAAAGAGATTCAAAGTGCCGAGAACCCCGAGGAAATGCGCAAACTTAAAATTAAAGAGTATAAAGAGAAATTTGCAAATCCATATGTTGCCGCCTCAAAAGGATATATCGATGCGGTAATTGAGCCGGAAAGAACAAGATCTATATTGCTACATGCTATTGAGGTCTCGACAAACAAGACCGATGGTCGACCACGTAAAAAACACGGAATACCTCCGTTCTGATCAATTAGAGTTATGGAACAAGAAAAACCGAAATATAAAACGTTTATTCTCGATGACGTAAAATACAAAACAACACACAGTGCTAAATTCGAGAAGCGCGTAGGGTATGAAAGACCAAACCCTAATATCCTAAAATCAGTCCTTCCCGGTAAAATACTTAAGGTTTTTATCA
>JAQVXQ010000184.1 GCA_028709085.1 Salinivirgaceae bacterium
AGCTTTAAATTCGATGGTTTTCTTAACTTTGCTTTGCATCTGTTGGGTGAGTGTTATGTTTGCATTAACACATTAAATATAAGCATTTTATCTGACAGATGCATCTTTTATTTTAGAAATTTAAGTCCTATTTATATGGTAGTGGAAACTAATCGTTGATTATTATGAAAAGTATTGAATATCAGGCTATTGACTTAGTAAAACCCAAAAGTAAGGCTTTTAAAAACTTTTCGGCTCAACAACTTTCCTTCATAATCTCTTTTGGGGTAGTAGGCGTTTACTGCCTTTCTTTAGTGATAAACTATTTTATCGAGCCACACAAATATACAATCGCTTTGTGGATTATAGGGGCTTTTATATGCACTTATTTTGGGGTTAGATTTATTTTATATCGATATATATATGATCGGATTAAACCAATTTACAAGGCCATTTATAGTTCAAATTCCCTGAATAAGATAAAAAGTTTGAATCCAAATCTGGATATTATAGATAAGGTTGAGCAGGAGGTTATTTTTTATAATCAAATGAAATTGAATGAAATAGATAGGTTGAAAGAGTTGGAGAAATATCGTCGTGAGTTTTTAGGTAATGTTTCACATGAGTTGAAAACCCCTATTTTTAATATCCAGGGATATATCCTTACGTTGCTCGAAGGTGGAATTGATGATACCAATATCAATATGCTCTATCTTAAAAGAACTGAAAAGAGTATTAATCGGATAATTACAATTGTTGAGGATTTAGAAGAGATCTCCAAGTTAGAATGGGGTGAAGTGACCCTTCATTTTGAGAATTTTAATTTGTTGAAAACTATTGAAGAGGTGTTTGAGATACATCATCGGCTTGCACAAGAGAAAAAAATAAGCTTAAAATATAATCTACACAATGTGAAAAATGTTCCTGTTTGTGCCGATAAAAAGCAAATTATTGTCGTATTCAGTAATTTGGTTCTTAATGCCATAAAATATGGAAAGAATGGGGGATATGTAAAAATTGGAATTTATGACATGGACGATAAATGGTTAATTGAAGTGAGCGACAATGGAGTTGGAATTGAATCGAAGCATTTGCCACGAATTTTTGAACGTTTTTTTAGAGTTGATCGTGGTCGATCTCGCGAAGAGGGGGGGACGGGACTTGGATTGGCCATTGTGAAACATATTATCGATGCACATAAACAAAATTTAAGCGTAAAGAGCCAATTAAACAAAGGAACTTCATTTACGTTTACGTTAAATAAAAATAGAATTTAAACAGGTAATATTTTATGGAATCAATAAATAAAATACGCATTCTATTGGTTGATGATGAAGAGGATATCCTTGAATTTGTAGGTTACAACTTGCAAAAAGAGGGGTATGAAGTTTATACTGCTAATAATGGGAAACTAGCCATTGAAAAAGCGTTAGAAGTTGTTCCTCAGCTTATCGTTTTAGATGTTATGATGCCCGAAATGGATGGGATTGAGACGTGTCAGGAATTACGTAAATTTGATCAATTAAATAATACAATTATTGCATTTTTGACTGCCAGAGCCGAAGATTACTCCCAAATATCTGGGTTTGATGCTGGTGCCGACGATTATATTACAAAGCCCATAAAACCTACAGTGTTAGTAAGCAAGGTGAAGGCGTTGTTGAGACGAGTTAATGGAGACCAATTGGCTGAATTAGAGGTAAGTGGGGTTATTAGGACAGATCGTTTGGCAATCGATAAGGAGCGTCACGTAGTTCTTTGGGATGGTCTGGAATTACTTCTTCCTCGTAAAGAATTTGATTTGTTAACTCTTTTGGCTTCAAAAAAAGATCGGGTATTTACTCGTGAAGAGATCTACTCTTCAGTCTGGGGAGATTCAGTAATTGTTGGCGATAGAACGATTGATGTTCATATTCGCAAATTGCGTGAAAAACTTGGCGATGATGCTATTGGAACAATTAAAGGAGTTGGTTATCGATTTAATGAGTAGGTAGAGCTTTAACAGTGGCATCGTTCAAAGTGATACTCATTATATCATCGGCGTGGCTCAATGCAACACTGATGGTTTCCAGATTCTAGCGACACCGATGATTGATAACAAACTACTGTTTTTTAACAATTTCCTTAAAGTACGGGCAGAACTCTTTTAATCCACATTCAACGCACTTGGGTTTACGTGCAATGCAAACATAACGACCGTGCAAAATTAACCAGTGGTGTGCTCTGGGAATGTCGCTTTCGTCGAAAATTGCCACCAATTGTTTTTCGGCTTCCAACGGATTCTTTGCATTTTTGGTTAGCCCAAGACGCGCTGCAACTCTAAAAACATGCGTATCCACCGCCATAGCTGGTTTGTTAAATGCCACCGAAGCGATTACATTCGCTGTCTTGCGTCCAACCCCGGGAAGCAACTGCATTTGATCAATATCGGAAGGAATCTCGCCATTAAATTCATTAAATAACATCTTCGACATGGCCGATAAGTGCTTTGCTTTGTTGTTGGGATATGAGCAGCTTTTTATGTGTTCAAAAATAGCTTCAACCGTTGCTGCAGCCATGGTTTCACAATCGGGATAGGATTTGAAAAGAACGGGCGTTATTTGATTCACCCGTTTATCGGTGCATTGGGCGGAGAGAATAACGGCCACCAAAAGTTGAAAATTGTTTTCGTAGTGCAGTTCTGTTTCTACGACCGGCATATTTGCTTTAAACCATGTTATAATGTTTTCGATGCGTTCTTTATTTTTCATTGGGTCTAATTATTTGAAGAAACTCCTCTTCGGTTATCATTTTAATATTTAACGAACGGGCTTTCTCTAATTTCGATTCGCCTGCGTTTTCGCCAACAACCATTAAATCGGTTTGCTTGCTGACCGAACTAACGGGTTTTCCCCCAAATTGTTCGATGGTCTCTTTTATTTCGTCGCGACTAAAATTTGAAAGTTTGCCCGTTGCCAAAACACGCATTCCATTGAGAATGTTGCTTTCAACAATCAGCTGTCCGGTGGATTCCATTTGCAATCCAAATTCTTTAAGTCGATCGATTAGCTCCTTATTTTCCGGTTTGGTGAAAAATGTGATGATACTTTGGGCTATCTGGGGACCCACGTCTTGGATTTCGGTTAGACGCTCCTGCGGGGCTTCCATAATATTGGAAATATTGCCCAAACTGCGCACAATAACTTTGGCAACCGTTTCGCCAACGTGCTTAATTCCTAGAGCAAACAGTACTCTTTCGAACGGAATTTGTTTCGACAGCTCGATGCCTGAAATAATGTTTTGAGCCGATTTATCGCCCAAACGTTCCAAGGTGGAGATTTGCGACGTTGTAAGCGTATAAAAATCGGCAATGTTTCTCACAAGTCCTTCACGGAAAAGGAGTTGTATTGTTTCGTCGCCCAGCGATTCGATATTCATTGCTTTTCGTGCCGTAAAGTGAATTAATCGCCCTGTAATTTGTGGCGGACAATGCTCTTCATTTGGGCAAACCCACGCCGATTCTCCCTCGCGACGTTCCAACGGTGTTTGACATTCGGGGCAGTGGGTTATAAACTTTACGGGTTCTGAATTTTCAAGACGCAGGGTCTTGTCAATCCCCACAATTTTAGGAATTATCTCGCCGCCTTTTTCAATAAATACGGTATCGTGTTGGTGTAAACCAAGTGCTTCAATTATATCGGCGTTGTGCAGTGATGCACGTTTTACGGTAGTTCCGGCAAGTAAAACAGGTTCTAAGTTTGCAACAGGAGTAACAACTCCGGTGCGGCCTACTTGGAAATCGACGGATAGAAGTTTTGTGGCTGCCGATTCGGGTTTAAATTTGTAGGCAATTGCCCATCGGGGCGATTTGGCGGTGAGTCCCAATTCTTCTTGTTGTTCAAGATTGTCAACTTTAATAACAATGCCATCGATATCATAGGATAGTTCTTCGCGTTTTGAATCCCATGTGTGAATAAATTCCAGCACTTTTTCCAATGAATCAACTTTGGTGATAATTTTAGGGATTTGAAAACCCCACACTTTAGCTTTTTGGATGTTTTGGAAGTGGGAGTTGGTGGGCAAATTATCCGATGAAAGAGAGTAAAGAAAACAGTCCAATGGACGTTTGGCAACTTCCTTTGCATTTTGGAGTTTTAAACTTCCGGCGGCGGCGTTGCGTGGATTGGCAAATGGTTTTTCTCCTTGTGCCAATCGGTTCTCATTCATTTTGGCGAATTTATCGCGGGGCATAAAAATTTCACCTCGCATTTCGAAAACATTGGGAAAATCGCCTTCGATGAGTGTTAAGGGAATGGTACGAATGGTTTTTACATTTTGGGTAACATCGTCGCCTTTTACACCATCGCCGCGCGTTAGTGCTCTCACCATTTGTCCGTTTTCGTATTGAATACTAATGGATAGACCGTCGTATTTGAGTTCGCAAATATAAGCAATGTTGTTTCCAATGGCTTGTCGAACGCGTTGGTCGAAGTCCGCCAGCTCTCCTTCGGAGTACGCATTGGTGAGCGAAAGCCTGGGGTATTTGTGTTGAGCCTGCTCAAATTGTTGGTTTATGTCGCTTCCCACACGTTGAGTAGGAGAGTTGGGGTCGGAAAATTCCGGATTTTCTTTTTCCAGCAGTTCCAATTCACGCATCAGCATATCGAACTGTAAATCGCTGATTATGGGATTGTTTAAAATATAATAGTTGTGGTTATGTTGATGCAACTCTTGACGGAGTTCCATTATTCGGGCTTCGAGTTTGTTTTTCATGTTTTGGGAATCAGCGGTGTCTTCAAGATGTTAAATTGAATATACAAAAGTAACATCTTGGGAGCAATTATACAATTCAAACATCGAATGCGTTGAATTTATGTCCTGTTTTTATGGTTCACTGTACGAATTCGAACATTAGTTTGAAGTGTGATTTTGTTGAGTTGCAATGTATATATCTGTTTAATAGGTAAATATATTCAGTGGCATAAAAAATGATATTTGTTTATTGTCAATCTTGTAAAAATATAATAGCCCAATAAACCTAATTTCTTAAAGCCTATGCAGCTAAAAAGAAATTTGTTCTACAACAAGTAAAACTTAATGCTGACAAAGTAAAAAGGCCTGCACCCAATAGTTCCCCCCCCAATTTCCCCCCCCCCAATGGTTGCAGCCTTTTTATATTAAATCCCGAATGATTTTTTCATTTCTTTTCTCAATCTCTTCAAAGATATTTTGCTGGAAATCGTTGAATTGCTCTTTTGTTCGGCTGTATTTTATTTTTCCGTTTTCCAAATAGTGAATTTGGTTGCATAGGTTGGTGAGTGTCTCTATAATATGCGATGTTACGATTATGGTTTTTCCTTTTTTCATTAACGCTAACAGAAGGGATCGTACCATGCGACACGATTCAATATCTAGCCCATTGAATGGTTCGTCGAGAATTATAATGGGTTTATCTTGTTTTAAAACTCCCATTAGTGCAAGCTTTTTTTCATCCCCGACGAAAATCCATCAATAAAATCATCGAGAGGTAAAGTAAAGAGTGCATTCCACTGTTCGATGTCGTAATCGGGAGAATTAAAGAGGCTTAAATATTCGCGAGCCGTAATCCCGGAATAGAAAAAGTTTTCAGTTGCCAGAAATGCCATCTCTTTTTTAGTGAGTCTATGCTGATTGATCGATATTTTGCCTGAATTCGCCTTCTTTAATCCGTAAAGTGTATTTAATAACGTACTTTTCCCAGAGCCGTTTAGTCCAACAATACCATGAATTTCATGCTCCTCAATAGAAAGGCTAAGACTTTTGAGTACGTAGTTATTTTCACCATAGGAGACCGTAATGTTGTCAATTGAAATCATCGAGATAGGGATTTAGTTTTTTAATTGAACTCATGTAGAATCGAATCATGAGTAAGAGAACTACAGGTGTAACAATTGGTATGAATGC
>JAQVXQ010000185.1 GCA_028709085.1 Salinivirgaceae bacterium
AGCTTTGTTGGCACATGCCACCGGAAAGGCTGTGAAAATAGTGCTTAGCCGCGACGACGACCAGAAAATTACAGGAAAGCGTCACCGTTTCTATTCAAAATATAAAATAGGATTTAACAACGATGGCACTATTCAGTCCTACATCATAGATTTGAATGCCGACGGCGGTTGCGCCATGGATTTAACGATGGCAATTATTGAACGAGCCATGTTTCATGCCGAAAATTCCTACTATATTCCTAACATTCGGATTATTGGAAATGCCTGGAAAACAAATTTACCTTCCAATACCGCTTTTCGAGGATTTGGTGGTCCACAAGGCATTGCTGTTATTGAAAATGCCATTGATCGTGTGGCGCGATTTCTAAAGCGAGATGCCGCAGAAATTCGGAAAATTAATTTCTATGGTGAAAAAGAACGCAATGTTGCGCCCTATGGGCAGATAATAACCCAAAATCGATTGGGAGTGGTTTGGGACGAAATGCTCTTAAAATCCCAATACACAAAGCGTCGCGAAAAAGTTAATCGATTTAATAGAGAGCACTCAATTAAAAAAAGAGGGCTTGCTCTAACACCCGTTAAATTTGGAATCTCATTTACCACATCATTTCTGAATCAAGCTGGAGCACTTGTTTTGATTTACAAAGATGGATCCGTGCTTGTTAATCATGGTGGAACAGAGATGGGGCAAGGATTACACACCAAAATGAGACGCATTGCAGCACTTGAATTGGGAATATCGGAATTGCAGGTACGAGTTAATGCTACAAATACCTCAAAAGTGCCCAATACGTCACCAACTGCAGCTTCGTCGGGAACCGATTTGAATGGAATGGCCGTTAAAAATGCCGTCGATAAATTGAAAACTCGACTGATTCCGGCAGCTCAAAAAATGTTGCGCGAGAAGTTCAATATCGAAGCTGCGGAAGTTCTGTTTTCCAATGGATTTGTGTTCGATAAAAACAATGCGGATAAGAAAGTTTCATTTGTCGATTTGGCAAAAAGAGCTCATCTTGAGCAAATTAGCCTTAGTGCCACTGGGTTTTATAAAACGCCCGGAATTGTTTTTAACAAGGAGACAGGAAAAGGGACACCTTTCCACTATTTTGCCTATGGAATGGCAGTGTCGGAAGTTGAAATTGACTTGAATTCAGGAAAAACCGATGTGCTACAAGTGGACATGGTGCACGATGTTGGTGATTCCGTACATCACGATATCGACCGAGGTCAAATTGCCGGTGCATTCATTCAAGGAATAGGCTGGGTAATTATGGAGAAAATGCGTTACAATGCTAAAGGAGAGTTATTGAATCACTCCCCCGACACCTATAAAATTCCAAATATGGGGGATCTTCCACCAGTTTTCAACATTTCGTTGCTTACCGGTATTCCTAACCCAACGGTTATTCGCAAAAGTAAAGCGGTAGGTGAGCCCCCATTTATGTTGGCATTTTCGACATGGTTGGCCATAAAAGATGCCATTTCGGCGGTAGGAAATCATAAATTTGAACCTCGTTTCGAGCTACCTGCGAACGGAGAAACGGTATTGAAAGCCATTACGGAAATTAAAGAACAACAAAAATAGAGGTTCAGAGAAAAATATTATTTCGAAATAAAATATAGCACAAGTACGAGTTTTTGGAATGCTTTTAGAGTTTTTGTGACGCAAAGTATCGCAAAGGAAGGTGCAGAGATTCGCAGAGATTTGTTTTTTCTTGGCGTATCTTAGCCATTCTTAGCGTATCCCAGCGTAATGTTTTTTCGTAACGATATTTTTCAGTCTATCTTAGAAGCTTATTGTTGTTTTTTTGTAAATTTTGCTGATATTTGGCGGCAATTGATGTTTAACACCTTTAAATTACCACAATGAAGTATTTTCTATCCCTATTTGTAGCTCAACTGATTGCTTTGCAATTGTGTGCTGCCGGATTGGTTTTAGTACCCACTCAAAATTACAATGAAACCAAAAGGTTGTTTCAAAACAGTGCGTTAACAATCCACTTTTATTGCAACGATTTTGTAATAGCGTCGCTCGACGGCAATTTGAAAGAAAATTATGTTCTGCTGGACAACGATCCATGGACAAATAGCAATAGTTATTACTTAGTGTATGTAGATGAATATACTGATAAAAGCAATTATATCAGTACGATAGCTGATAAATCTAAAATCCTATTCCAAGATCAGAATAAGCTTATTGTGAAAATTAATGAGCAACTTAAAGGACAGCTTACTCCAGCAAAAAACGACGGAATGGTTCGGATATTCAATAGCAAAGCAAAGTTGCCAATGCCATTTTTCGAATCTAAATTTGATATTACCCAGGAGGATCCCTTTGTTTTGGAACTTCTTTCTGAAATATCGGGCACCAATTTAACTAGTATAGTTCAGCATATGCAGGATTATGGAACCCGTAATTCTTATCACGCTCAATCGATTGTTGCTCAAAATTGGATTAAAGATACGTTGGAAGCAATGGGGCTGAGCGTTGAGATTATGGACTTTACTATGCCCTCAGGTCCTGCTAGCGATAATGTTATTGCTACTAAGGTTGGAACAAAATATCCCAATGAGATTGTTGTTTTAGGTGGACACTACGATACCATTTCGAACACTAACGAACAACCCGGTGCCGACGATAACGCTTCGGGAACCGCTGCTGTTATTGAAATTGCCCGTATTTTAAGTGAGCACGAATTTGACCGAACAATCATATTTTGTGCTTTTTCGGGCGAAGAGTATGGCCTTTATGGCAGTGCAGCTTATGCAAGTCGTTGCGCTCAGCAAGGAATGAATATCCTTGGATACTTTAATTTAGATATGGTCGGATATTTGAAACCATTCAACACAATAATTAAATCGTCGATAATTTATCCCCAATCGGCGCAGGAACTTGGTGATTTTTATACTGCAGTTTCGAATCTCTACCTGCCAAATTTTTTGGTAGTTCCTGGAACTCTAATAGGAGGGTCGAGCGATCACGCTTCGTTCAATAACAGCGGATTTATGGGAATTTACCCATTCGAAGACCTCGACAATTATAGTCCTTACATCCACACTCCAAACGACATTGTGGGATTGAGTTATAATGCTGAAAATCAGGCGGTTGTTTTCACTAAAGCGACTTTGGCTTCGGTAGTAACCATGGCAAACTATCGCTATCCACCAAAAAATCTGGCCGCTGTTCCATGCGACAACGCGGTGGAATTGATTTGGGATTCTATGGTTGACGTATCGTGGTACAAAATTTACAAAAACGGAACGCTCTACGACTCCATACAAACCAACTATTATGCTGATTTTGCAGTTGAAAACGGAACCTCATATCAATACTATATTAGCTGTCTATTTTCGGATACAAACAAAGAGTCGGCGCCCTCAAAAACGGTCAGTGTTATTCCTTCTATTCCTATGGAGCTTCCCTTATTGGTTGATTTTGAGGGAGATCTACCACACTGGGATTTTGCAGGTTCTTGGGGATTGTCAGCAACGCAATCGTATTCGCCAACACACTCATTAACGGAAAGTCCAATGGGCAATTATGGGAATAATCAGAATGTCTCGGCTACGTTTGGGCCTGTCAGTTTAATCGGATATAGCACCGCACAACTTTCATTCTGGACAAAATATGACCTTGAGAGCAATTACGATCATGTGTATGTCGAAGTGTCGAGCAACAACCAGAACTGGACCGCGTTGGATCAATTTTCGGGACTACAAAGCGCTTGGACTGACAAAAGTTATGTTCTAAATAGCTATTTGAATAGCGCAATCTATATTCGATTTCGATTTACCAGCGATGGCTCGGTAACAAATGATGGTATAAATATTGACGATTTTGAGATCTCGGTTACTGGTGATGCCAGCATTCAGCCTGTCAGAGTTTATGCCGGATGGAGTGGAATATCCAGTTATCTGTTGCCTTTCCAATCGCAAATGAGCGAAGTTCTGCAGCCTATTTCCAATAACTTGATTATAGTTCAAGATGAGACCGACTCCTATTATCCATCGCAAAGCGTTAATACGGTTGGAAGTTGGAATGCTGAAAAGGGGTACAAAATTAAAGTTGCCAATAACTCGTATCTTCGAATTGCGGGATCGAGTATTGAAAATCAGACCATTAACATCTCTGCTGGATGGAATATTTTACCCATAGTGAGTAGCTGTCCGGTTGAGTGCAGTGCTCTGTTTTCGCAAACCTCTGAAATTACAATTGTAAAGGAGATTGGAAACGTCAATGTATATTGGCCTGCAAAAGAGGTTGAAACATTGGAATATCTACAGCCAGGAAAAGCGTATTATGTTTACGCTACAGGAAATACAACTGTAACGTTCCCAAATTGTGAAGAGAAGCAATACGCTTATACTTCAAAAAAAGATACAGATAGTCCATGGGAAATGACCCCACCAACAGGCAATTCGCACGTAATTAGCATTTCAAAAACGGCGCTTCAGAATTTCTCAGTGGGCGATAAAATAGGAGCTTTTATTTCCGATGGCAAATGTGCGGGAATGGTTACCATTGAAAATTTCGAGAGTAACATAGCTCTAGTTGCCTTCGAAAATGACACACTAACATCTGTCGTTGACGGATTTCAACTAAACGAGACTTTAGTTTTTAAACTCTATAAATCTTCGACAGGCGAAACAGAGAATCTCGCGGCAACCTACAATATGGCAATGCCTCAGAACAGTGCTTTTCATCCAAAAGGATTATCGTCGATTACACAATTGGTTGTTGGGAATACTGGAATAGAGGGTTCTTTGAGCGGCACTAGAATTTATCCCAATCCTGCCAAAGAGTCTGTGTTTATTGAGTTACCGCACGACAATCAGGTAACACTGGAAGTTGTAAACCTTACCGGACAGATACTGGAAACCAGAACTGTAACAGGAAGCAGTACCGTAAATACGGCTTTACTGCCCAAAGGAATGTACTTTTTCAGAATTCTGGATGCTGGTTTTAGGACAACGCATAAGATTGTTATTCAATAAAGCTTCAAAACGGATAGAAGCAATTGAATAGCTGGACATAGGGGATATTTCCTCATTTAAAAAACATAAAGGCAGAGACGGAATTTTATTCTGGTTTCGGCCTTTGTTTCTTTATGCATAAAATCTCGCGTAACTTTCTTTTTTAACGCAAAGGTTCGCAAAGGATTTTTTCTCTGCGTAACTTCGCGTTTTCTTAGTGTATCTCCGCGTAACCCTTTCTTTATTTTTATACGCAAAGACTCGCAAAGAAATTTCCGCAAAGGTTCGCAAAGATTTTTCTTGTCTGCGCAACTTTGCGCCTTCTTAGCGTATCTCTGCGTAACTCTTTCTGTGGTTTTTAACGCAAAGCATTGCCTCTCTACGGAAATTTCCTGCCACTAGCTTCCAACACTGGATCCCTAACTTCGGTAAATTGTTCACTGCTGTTCAATAATTGACTATGAAACCCGAACTTTTTAGTAGTTTTGCAGAACAGAAAACTATAGCTTAAAATAATATAGATGCAACAAAGAGTTCCCATTTTTCCACCATCTCTAAAACATGGCGATCGAATTCGAATTGTTTGTCCGGCACGCTCGGTTGTTTTGGATGAGATTTTACCTGCAGCAGAATGGATTCGTAGACAAGGATTTAAGGTTGAATATGGTGACACCATTGGGAAGGTTTCGGGTCAATTTGGAGGAACCGACGAGGAGCGCGCAGCCGATATTCAAAATGCGATCGACGACGACGGAATAGATGCAATATGGTGTGCACGTGGCGGTTATGGCACGGCTCGGCTTCTTGAGTCATTGAATCTTGAACTGCTTATGAAACGTCCAAAATGGATTATCGGATATAGCGATATTACAGCTTTACATGCTGC
>JAQVXQ010000186.1 GCA_028709085.1 Salinivirgaceae bacterium
GAAATTGAGGTGTCAAAACCTATAAAAAAAGGAAGGATAATTATTATTAACCTGCCCTTTTTATACTGTACTCACTCTGTACTATTGTTATTCCATATCTTCTATATGTTGTTGTCGGGACTTGAGAACTTAGCGTTGTTGCTTTTGACGCTCTATGTTTTTATACGTATTGGATTTCGGCGGCTTTTTAGGGAGTTGGGGGAAAATCCTTTTCTTATATTTTGCTTTGTTTTTTCCATCAGTATGGCGTTGGGAGTTGGGCTTTCTACATCAAATTTTGGTGCCTTGGTACGGTTTAAAATCCCGTTGATTCCATTTTTAGCCATGGCGCTGTTAATCATTATCCAGAATTACAAACAGGGGAAGGCAATTGACAATATGGATTCGTAGAGACACAATGCCTTGTGTCTTTTTGAAACAACAACCCAATTTATGGTGTCTTTTTTCTTTTATGTGCACGGCGAAAATAGCGTGCGATTAAGATTGAATTACGACAAATGTTTTGTATATTTGAATGTTTTACAGATACTATATTAGCTGTAAAATGACAAATAGATGCATTATGGATACTATATTAGAGATTAACAACCCCACTTATTTACTTGAAACCATTGCCTCCAATATGCGACGACGTAGATTGGATTTAAACCTGACACAAGTATCATTAGCCCGACTTTCTGGGGTGAGTCTGGGTTCCATAAAGCGGTATGAGACCAACGCAGAGATATCGCTTAAAAGTTTGGTCAATCTAGCAATTGCTCTAAAATGTCCACACCCATTTACCTACCTGTTTGTGGTCCATACTCCAGATAAAATTGATGATATTGTTAAGCAGCAAAGAGTTAAACCTCGTCAACGGGCCAGAAACAATGATTAATCGTCCTAATATAATAAAAGTTACGCTTGGTAAAAGAGCGGTAGGTCGGATAGCGCTGAATAATACAGGAGTTACCGTTTTTGAATATGATAAGGAGTGGATTGAAAAAGGTTTCTCGATCTCCCCACTCTATCTACCGCTTAGTTCTGAAACATTTTTAGCCAGACGTGACCCCTTTGATGGTCTTTTTGGAGTATTTAACGACAGTCTTCCCGATGGTTGGGGACGTTTGCTAATAGATCGATTTGTTCGATCGAAAGGAATCAACCCCAACACTTTGTCTGTTTTAGACCGTTTGAGCATCGTTGGAAAGACGGGAATGGGTGGCTTATGCTATGAGCCGGAAAATAAGCTTGCTGTGGATACCGACACCTATGAAATTGATTTCTTCGCCAAAGAGGTAGAGAAAATTCTTAAGGATGGTGATTCAGAACATCTTCCACTCCTTGTGGCAAAAAACGGATCATCGGCAGGTGTTAGACCAAAGGTGATTGTTAACCATGAAGGGGAAAAATGGTTGGTCAAATTTCCGGCACTCTATGATAAACCAAACATCGGAAAAATAGAGTTTTTGTGCTCTACCCTTGCCCGGCTTTGTGGTATCGAAATGGCTGAAACGCAATTGTTTAACAATCGATATTTTGGCACTAAACTGTTCGATAGGAAAGGGAACGAACGTGTTCATGTCCACACCGTTTCTGGATTGCTATATGCAAATCATCGGCTACCATCGTTGGATTACGTTGATATATTGAAGTTAACACGTGCCATTACACACAGTTTCGAGGAGGTGGAAAAGATGTTTCGAATTATGATGTTCAACGTCTTAATTCAAAATAAGGATGATCACGCAAAGAATTTTTCGTTTATCCATCTAAGAGACCGTTGGGTTTTATCTCCGGCCTACGATATAACGCCCAGTAGCGGGTTCAACGAAAACCATACTACCACCATCATGGGGCAGGGTAATCCCTCGAAGAGCGATATGATTCTATTGGCAAGGGAAGTTGGGTATCCTGAAAAGAGGGTGAACGAGATGTATGACTTTATCTATAAGACTTTACAGAGCCACAACTGGGCGGAGCGTTTGGAGATTGACGATCTGGTTTAATTGGGGGCTGGCCGAAAGTATGCATGAAGAGTGTTTAAAATCAATACGTTATTCAACGTTGGCAGCGTTGACACAGTTAAATCCACAATTTATGAGCAATAATGGGCATCTTAAATTTGTCTGCTTAGCTTTGCCAAAGTTTTCACGGTTTTACTAAGATGCAAAAATGGAATCAACAGGTTTTACATATGTGTTGATTAAGAATTCACATTAATTTTATAGTCGTTAACTTTGTAAAAAAGGAATAGAATGACTGACGATATCCGCTGGAAACAACGATTTTCAAATTTTAAAAATAGCCTGCGTAACTTGGAACTTGCTATATCTATAGAAAAGCCTGATATTGTGCAGAAAGCAGGTACAATTCAGTTTTTTGGAGTTAGTTTTGAATTGGCTTGGAAGGTGTTAATGGACTATCTGGAGGCCCAAGGTTTTAACGAGGTTCAGTCGCCGAGGGCTTCTATAAAAAAGGCTTTTGAATTAGAACTTATAGATCAGGGAACCACGTGGCTTGAGGCACTAGAAAATAAGAACTTAAGTGCTCATACTTACGATGAGGCAACGAGCGATCGAATTATTTATGAAATAAAACACGCTTAATACGAAATGTTACAACAAATGACACAAACCCTAAACCGTTATGAATAATTTGTGTGGTTTAACTCCCGTTGAAATTAGACGTATAATTCAAGTTTTGAGTAAACATCCTCATATTGAGCGAGGTATTATATTTGGTAGCCGAGCAAAAGGCAACTACCGTAATGCCAGTGATGTTGATTTAGTCATCGTTGGTGACGAAATTGAACATAGTACCATTGTAGCTGTAAGCTCCGAATTAAATAATACCGGTACACTACCCTATCATTTTGATATTTTGCAGCACCGAGCAATAAAAAATAGCGATTTATTGGAGCATATCGCCAGAGTTGGCGTGTGTATCTATACAAAAGGGAACAACGTTAATTGAACCCGTTTTGATTCCGTTTCAACATGGGATTGATCCCGATGTAACATTATTAAACCATTTCATATATCCAAAAATGGGATGGATTTATGAAATGCGCATCATTGTATAATTGGAATATTTGACGATGTTATTTGTTAATGACAACTATTCCCGAACGGGTGCAACATGTTGGCACTAAACACAACCATTTTTATTTGAATGTAACCGAAAATGCCAATTTAATGGCGATGTTATCCTTATAATCGGGAAATCCATAATAGCCATACCGATAAAATGCGCCTGCTCCGAATCCAAAGTAATATAAATCGAGAATGTTAAATCGGATAATCTGTTTAATAATTAAGCCCGATTCTAAAAAGACCTTCTCTTTTGTGCGAAACTCAATGTCTTGATCTTGAGGACTTTTCAGAGTTCCCCAACCACAGTTATGCGCCACCACAAATAGAGGATTGAAGTATTTGCCTTTTATCAGCAGCGAACCAAAATTGTGCGAATAGAAGAGATGTACGTAGGCATTGGACAGAAACTCATAGGGCATCATGGTTTGGAAACTGTTGTTTATGACCAATTTCCGCTGTTTATTTTGACTTCCTTCGCCTGTAAACATCATTCCATAGGGAATACTTTGGTCGATATAACCGGCCTCCAGACGAATGTTTGATTGTCCAACCCGACCATTGTAAGCAATAAGATCGATACTGGTGGTGAATTTGTTGTATTTACTGATTATGCTGCTGTAGTTGGTTTTGCCTCGCTTGTAGGTGAAATTGACGATTGGATTTCCGGGGTAATCCGTAAGGCGTTCGCTCGAAATGGTTGTAAAACGTTCTTTATAAGAGTATTGCGCCATAAGTTCAAACTCGTCATTATGGTACGATTCGGGTGCAGAGTCTTTAAATTGGTACACATATTTTGGGGTTATCTTTTTGTGACTTACGGCCGACGAAAGTTTTAGATATCGCAGTGCTCGGAAGCTAAACTCCATTCTTTGTTCGATGCAATTGTCGTATAATGAACCAAGGAGGGATCTTAAATATTGATTTTGGGTTGATATGGTGTGTTTTAGTTCTGTGCCAACTTCTTTTAGGTTATTTTGGTAGTCGAATTTCAGGCGCACTTCGTTCTGTTTGTTGATATCGAAAATGAGTTGACCACCATATTTTATATCCTCGTCCTTTGTTCCGTATCCCACAAATCCGCCAACGGATGCAAAATCCAGCACGTTTTCGTTGGTCATAAGTCCTATTCCCAGGCGTGTTCCTTCATACTGATTGTTGCTAAATAGTTTAGTTAGGTCAATATCAAATATGCTGATGGGGTATTTTCCGTTTGCAATTTTTGGGAAAATTTTAGCGATGTAATCGAAATTATGCACTGCTCCCAGACTGTCTAAAAAGGAATAAGCCCTGATCTCGCGCAGTGTTAACTCATTGGGTCGGACGATGTTAATTATTGAATCACTATTTCTGATGGAGATCTTGTCGATATAAACCTTTTCGAGGCTTATTTTCTCTTTTTTTAGCCCTTGTGGCAAATCGAATCGTACATTATCAATTTTGTTTGATATCCGAAAAACCATATGTGCCTTGGATTTTTGTTGCGTTGTAAATCCAAATCCAATCTCCTCGTCGAGGGTAGTGGGAAACCAACGATTGTTAATTAACGCATAATCTTGCTTGTATCGAAAGGTGTACAATCCTTTGTCGGCGGGTTCAACCACGATACTCTGAATGGCAAATCCGTTTGAGTTCACAAATAGCTTTCCTTTGAGACCACTAAAATTTTTCCCTTTTCGGGGATAATAGTTAATAACAAAAACAGAATCGTTATTTTCCATATAGGTGTCTTCCAGTAAAAACGTATAACTATTTGTGGCACTCTTAGTTAGTGGGCTCACGTATTCCGTTCCCGATTTGTCGGTCAGCGACGGAACTACAAACAGCGAAAGGGAGTTGTTGTAAAACGATATGGCGTGGTGAAACGAGGAGGTGAAAACTTGTGCGTACATTGGATCCTTAAATCCGGAGGTGTTTTGAGCAATGATTTTGTGCTCCATACGCCGGTCAATCTTTTTCGTGGCAATTACATATTCTGAAATGAATCCGGCACGCTCGTTTGTTTTTTTAATGGCCGCTAATGTTGCGCTATCCGTTGTTGTTGAATCGTTGGGAAACTTTAACTCCAGCAGTGTCTTTACATAGCAACGGTATCGGTAGTTTTCGTAGTTTTCAAAATTGTTTATCGCGCGGTTTTCCATCACCTTTCGGATGATTCGCATAGCGGGATCTTCGGTTGCCTTGACAATTACTTCGCTTAGCTGTGTTGCAAAAATCTCCAGTTCCACCACCAGTTTTGTGGGATTGGAAATCGACGACATTGAAATTGTGTTTTGCTTAAACCCCAAACAAGAGACGGTCAGCTTTTTGATGTTCGATTCCTGAATCTCGAACTTGCCGTATATGTCCGACGTAACGCCTTTTTGTCCACCGTTTAGTTCATAAACCACCGATGCAAAAGCAATGGGCATTTTTGATTCCTTCTCGATTATTGTTCCTTTAATTGTGGCTTGCGACCATGCCGAGGTGCTGAAAACTAAGGCGATGAGAAGTAGAAGGAGCGTGAAGTTTGTGGTTTTATGGGATTTCATCGGTTCTATGTTACCAATTTAGTGTTTCGCTTAAACACAAAAATATGTTTTTTTAGCCTTTGTATGGATTAATAGTTCTTAAATTTCTATATTGAAAATTTCAAAACGAAATAATTTATTTCACTCAATCATGTAAACGTTAATTCATAATTGCGACTTAATAATTTATGTGCTACTTATGGTATTCTACCTAATTTTTGTTCA
>JAQVXQ010000187.1 GCA_028709085.1 Salinivirgaceae bacterium
CTGAAAGGGTTAAAGGAGAGGCAATTACAGTGGCTCCCAGTAGGTTTGAAAGCGCACGAAATAGATTGATTTCGAAAATTAAAAATGAAAATCCAACAAGAAATGTGGAAAGGTAAATGATATAATATCTGTTCTTATTCATATTCTTCGCCCTTTTTATTATCGCTTTTGTTGTCGTTACTGTAATGGATCTCTTTTGCATTCATCCAGTGTGGTGCGGAACTGTTTTTATAATCTTGAGAATTCGATTCAATTGTATTCTCAATCTCATTTAGTTCAAAATCAGGAGTGTCGTCTTCATCTTCCAACGTTGGTTCGGGGTAATAGATTTCATTCCATGTCTTATCGCGTTTGTAATATATGGCTAAAATAATCCCCCATAATGCTCCAAAAAGGTGCGATTCCCATGATACGCCCGGTTTCCCGGGGAGAATTCCCCAAACCATACTTCCATATAGAAAAACAATAATGAGAACAAAGGCGGCTAAATTTTTCCGTTTACTAAAAATTGCCATGCTTGCTAGGTAAGCGGCCAAAAGGTATATTAATCCGCTAGCACCGATGTGGCATCCCCCACGTGCAGCAATCCAAACCGTTATGTTTAAGGCAATTGAACCAATTGCGGGAACTGAAATTGCTCGCTCGGGAAAGAAATAGAAAAGTCCGGCAAAACATAGGTACAAGGGTCCTATATTTGACCATAAATGTTGCCAATCAGCATGTAGAAACGGAGATGTTAATATGCCCTCTAAATTTGTAAATGTTCGAGGAGTAATTCCATGACATCCTTCGAATGGAATTAAATGGACAATGAAGATTAAGACACAAATGAAAAGCGGAAAAAAAACGCTGTTTTTAACATGTTTGTTTTCAAGTTCAATGATTTCTTTTTTTCTAATATGCTCCATATTTTTGGTGAGTTGACCCTAAAATGAAAATGCGCAGAAAAGTAGATTGTTCTGCGCATTTTCTTTATACACCTTTTTGATTAAAGTTATTGATCAATCTTAGGCTTCAATTGTGATTGGCATAAGTAGCATTAAGATATCTTCGTTTTCATTCTCATTGTTCATTGGCGACATGAGTATTGCTCTTGATGGTTCTGAAAGTTCAATCAAAATCTCATGACTTGGGATATTACTCAACACTTCGAGTAGAAATATCGCTTTAAATCCAATGGCCATTTTTTCACCTTCGTAGGTACAGTTAATTCGCTCGTGTGCACTGATCGAGAAGTCTAAATCCTGTGCCGAAACGGTCATCTCTTCTGTTTCTAGGTCGAGTTTAATTAATTGAACAGCTGGGTTTGAGTATAGCGATACTCTTTTTAAAACACTTTGTATTGAACTTTTGTCAACATGTAGTTTGTGGGGTTGATTTACAGGGATAATACCTTCGAAATTTGGGTACGTTCCCTCAATTAAACGACATATTAAAGTTATGGAACTAAATCTTATTTGAGCATTTTTCTGGTTAAGCAAAATCTCAACCGGGGTTTCGTCTTTTGGGAGCAACGATTTTAAAAGTCCGGCTGGTTTTTGTGGTAAAATAAACGAACTTTCCGTTTCTGTTTTTACATCCATTCGCTTGTATCGCACAAGCTTGTGTGAGTCGGATGCTGCAACGACCATTAATTCAGGCGAAAATCCGTAATAGATACCCGTCATAATTGGGCGAATGTCGTCGTCTGAAGTTGCGAAAAGAGTTGTATTTATTGACGACACAAAGGCATCAGCACTCAGGGTAATGGAATTTATTGATGAGTCGGTAAGATTTGGAATCTCAGGATACTCAGCTCCATCAATCCCCACTAGGCTATATTTTCCCTTTTCGCTAATAATATCAATGTTGAAATTTTCGGTATCGATATTAAATGTCAGTGGTTCGTTAAACTCTTTTATAGTGCTTAACAAACGACGGGCATCAATTCCTATTACTCCGGATCCTTCAGCGTTGTCTAATTCGATAACAGTTATTAGTGTTGTGTCTAAATCGGATGCCGTTACAGTAAGATCATTGCCTTTTAGGTCGAATAGAAAATTGTCCAACGCTGGCAATGTGTTTTTTGCATTGATCACCTTAACTAACGATTGCAAGTGATTTAGCAAGTCGGTGCTTGATATAACAAATTTCATAGGTTTTATATTTATGTTGTTAATTTAAAAATATGCTATTGCTTGTTTGCTGTTTTTGCAAAAATGCAGTAGAATTACAAATGTACCATTTTTTTAACGAATTTCAATCGATATGAAAAATGTTTTTTTGTTTTTTATTCATCGTCAAACACTTATAAATTAAAGTGTTACGTTGATAATGATTTGGTCTTTGGTTAAAGTAAAGGTGCGATTGTTCTTCATTAAATGTTTTTTTGAGCTGGGTGAAGACTTTTCCGTAGGATGTAAACGAGTCCTATTTTCACCTGAAAATAGGACTCGTTTAATTTTATGATTCAACTAGGGTTGTTTTTTTATTTCATTTTCGGAGAAAAATCGTCTAATCCTCTGAACATGAGCAGGTAGGTGTATGTTTGAATAATTACCCAATCGTTGTCATCATTAAAAGCCCACATACTTTGAGGGTAATAATCTGTACCTGGGTCTTGTTCTGCCGAAATATAGGGTATTTTAAAGAACGTATAGTTTTGGATGCTATCTGTTTTGTCGGTTAATTTTATTTGTATTTCAGGAATTGATCTACGCACGCTGTCTCTGAACTCGTCGCTTAAAAGGTCAACTCCTCGGTCAAAGTTTGCTATTTCAAACTGTTCAAAGAAACCTTTTACTTTTAATGTATCAAAGTAGGGGACTTTTTTGTTTTCAAAATTGTATAATTCGAATTTCCGAGGTTCGGTTTGCACTGCTCTAAATCCTTGCTCAGGATGTTTTCTTAAATTGATTTCGATCTCTTTGATGTCTTCCCATTTTTCACTAATGAGGACGCTATTTCTCCAATTCTTAAGTAATGTGCTAAATCGACTTGAAACAAATCCTCTAAATCCGGGAATTTCTATGATAAATGGAGTGTCTGAGTTCTCGAGCAGCATATAGGTGCCAAGATTGTCCTGAGTAACTCCTCCTGTATAAAAGGTTTTGATTTTCTTTTTGCCGCTATATACTTCAACTTTAATTGATTTGCCAGACATTTTCCTGAACACTTCTTCACGAGTAGAGATGGCTACTGGTGTTTTAACGCGCATTGAATAAAGTGTTTCCAGCAACAGTTGTACAGCATCTCTGCGCGCATCAATTTTTTGGTCAATAACCCATTTATTCCCAACGCGTTCTAAGGTGATGGAGCGATTTCTTTTGTCAACCAAAAATATTTTGGTTATGGAGGCGGTGTCTCGAATGTGAAACGA
Organism: Salinivirgaceae bacterium; assembly: GCA_028709085.1. GTDB lineage: Bacteria > Bacteroidota > Bacteroidia > Bacteroidales > Salinivirgaceae > JAAYQU01. Next base: position 3,359 of record JAQVXQ010000187.1, read on the forward strand.
TCGTAGTGTGCTCGACGAATGGTCGTTTTTAAATTTTAAAAGGTCAACAACTCTAGATTTCCCGGAGGGCAAAAATTGAATTGTTACCAATAATACGATCAGCAATATAACGATTGCTATGATTGAATGGAGTCTTTTTTTCATTTTAACGCTTTGAGTATTTTCTGTGTCTGAAATATCCGTAAATTATTCCGATTAGAATTATTAGTACGGGAGGGAATACAACATTTATTATTTGCCAGTTAAGACGCTCTTTTACCACTTTCGTGCGATCCAAAAGTCTTAATTTTAGTTTGCGTCCTCGAAGAACCAAGAGGTCGTTATCGTTGGTTAAGTAGTTTACTGCATTCAGAATAAACTCTTTGTTTCCGTTGTAGTAAACATTTTTAAACCATTTATCGGCGCCCAATGGGTAAGGAACAATGTTTCGTTCAATTTTCGAGATGTAGTTTTTAATGATATCGCCATCCGAAACCACAATCATTGCGGTTTTTTTCGAAGTTTCCTTGAATCGAAACAGGGGATTTTTTGAGATCTCATCGACAATTCTGTGCCGAAATATCGATTCAAATTCACCTTCCAGTAATACTGCAATTGGGATTGGAAAGCTTTTGAATGTTGATGGATTCGGTCTTTTGTTAATTATGTCCAAGTCGATTATTGTAGGAGTCGTAATGGCTCTGGAGTATTCTGATGTTTTTAGTAATATTTTCTTATCTACTTTTGTAGCCGTTGGAATGGTATCCAATGAGCTTGGAAATTCCGTTTTTATTTTCCCAACAAGTTTTGTTATTGCATGATCCGCCAAGGGGAGGACAACTGGAAAATAAACCCATTTTACAGGGTTAAATTGTGGCTCTGCACCTGCCATTGCAGTATTAATTGGGATTGATGCTGATTGTAAATCTTGAATAATTGTTGTGTTTATTCGTACTCCCCATTTAAATAGCATATCGTCGAGGTTCAGTTCTCTACTTCTAGGCATTGCGGTTGTTGTGCGCGAATTTGATAAGCTGTCCATATTGACATCTACATAATCGAGTAACCATAAGATTTTACCGCCATTCATTACGTACTGGTCAATAATGTATTTGTTTTTATCGGATATTTTGTTGTATGGTTTCGCAATAATAACAGCATCATATCTAAGTCCTTGTAATGTATCCACCAAGGCGAATACTTTTTCATCAATATCTACGTATGAAACGCTATACATCTCCGCCAATGCTACTGCTATATCGTATGTCTCAATGGGTTCAAGGCCTCCCCATCCATCAAGAAATGTAATTGACGTAGGTTTTTTCATAGTAATACTGCGTATTGCATTCAGCAACGTGTATTCAAGACGCTCTTTTGCTCCGTTAACCAATTGAGCTAAAGGGATATTGGGATCGTCGGCGCTATTGCTAAACAAATTTACATGAATTTGTTTTTCTCTGAAATTTATGGTTATCGATGGAAATACATACTTTTGAACGATACCATCCTTCTCTTCGGTTCGAATTGTATAGGGTTGCAATCCTTTCTTTATAAGGTCTTTGTATATTTCACGACGCACATTTTGATCCGGATCCTCCGACGGATTCACAAAGTCAAATTGGATTTTTTCGGGTGCAAATGCTCTGAATTCATTTAAAATATCCAGCACCGATTGTCGTAATTCCTTGAAATCGCTGGGGAGATCGCCATCCAAATAGACTTTGAGGAATACAATATCTTCGAGGTTTTGAACGCTTGATTTAGTTGATGGGTGTATCGTAAATCGATTTTCTTCCGTTAAGTCTATTCGGAAAAACAAACGGGAGGATACGAAAAATAGAAGAGCGAAGATCACAATAGCAACCGCTAATTGACCTAATTGCCAACGTTTTAGTTGCTTTCGCTCTAGGGGTGTTTTTTGTTTGATATCTACCATTTTCTACTTTGAAGTTTTGTTTTTGTGAATAGTAAAAATAGAATAACTATTGAGATAAAATAAATAATATCGCGTGAATCGATAACTCCTCTACTAATTGATTGGTAATGTTCGTTTATTCCCATTTGTCGGAAATAATACCCTATTTCGTAGTTGCCTGTTAGCGTTCCCAAGGATTCGAAACCTACAAATACAAAAAACGATAATACAAGAGCAATCAAAAAAGCTACAATCTGATTTTGCGAAAGGGAGGAGGAGAAAATCCCAATTGCTACATAGATAGAAGCGAGAAAAAAGAGTCCCAGATACGATCCTATGGTTGCACCATGGTCAATGTTTCCAACAGGACTTGCTAATTGATGGACACTAAAATAGTATATTAGTGTGGGAATAAGAGACAGAATTACAATGGATAAACCAGCGAGGTATTTGGCGGCTACAATTTGAAAATCAGAAATGGGTTTA
>JAQVXQ010000188.1 GCA_028709085.1 Salinivirgaceae bacterium
ATACCAAAGATAAACGATGTTACTCTGATGCTTGAAATACTGCGGGAAATGGCCGCGAAGGTGCGTCTTGTTGGAATATCGACGATCGAAGTCGATTCATAACGGTTTTTATTTTGGGATTGTCGTTTTGAATTGAGCGGGCAAATTTTACCGCAGGATTTCCAAATAATAGAACCGCAGCAATTTCGTGATTTTCAGGAATACCAATTTTTGTTTTGATTTCGGGGACTATATCCTCAAAAACAAACTTAGCAAATCCAATCCATAATGTTCCAATTCCGTAACTGTTGGCCAATAGTTCAAAATATGCGGTGGCAATGGTGCTGTCAACCACGGGAAATGTTCCGTTTTTTGGAGCCGAAGTGATTAACATATGAGGCGCATTTCGGAAAATGATATTAATTTGTTTCTCCTTCCAAACCTTTAGAAACTTATTGAGATACAGTTTCGATGTTGGTATTTTGTTTTCAGCATGGGCCTTTTTAATGCAGTCGTAGGTGAGTTGGCTAAGCTTCGACATCTCTTCCCGATTGTCAATCACCGTAAACTGTACCGAATTTTCGTTTTTTGCCGTAGGTGCATACGAAGCCATTTGTATCATTCGGTAAATCAAATCCTTATCAATTTCAGTGGATTCAAATCGTCGAATGGATCGTCTAATTTGCAGTAAGTTTTCAAGTTTCTCAGGTTCTGGAATAGGCGAGGAGGTGGGAATGCTGTTTTCGGGATCTTTCCCAAGAATAGAGATCGCTCCTTCTGGGCACACTGCCATACAATGCTGACATTTCAAGCAGTTTTCTTCTTTCCCCTCAATGATTTCGGGATACGCTGTTTTGCCATTAATAATGAGTATTGGGCATTCCGACACACAAATTTTACACTGAGTGCATTTTTCTCTATCAACAATAAAATTGATCATAAGGTTCCTGTTTTTTAATCCTTAATTCGAAACCGTCAAACGCAAAGCCTGTTCCAATTTGTCGAAAGCGTTCGAAGTTTTTTAATTTAAGGATTCCCGATTTTTGTATTTTGTTTGTTTTTACGCAAAATCGTATTTAAGCTACATTGGGATAACGGTATCAAAAACGAGAATAACAAAATATTTGGAGGCGTCTTCTAAAAACTAATTATTGGGTAAATATAGGGATCAAAACGAATATAACAAAAAAATAAATTCGTTCTATTTATTATCCAGCAATTGTTGTTTTATGAGAAATATTTACTATTTTTGAAGATTACATTGGACTAATGAGATAAACTGGTTAACAAACACCATATATTAAGGGGATTTTTATGGTGTAAGTGGTTAGTATTTATTTAGTTACGTGAAATGGGGAACACTAAAAACTCAAACTATGAAACGGAAAGGAATTCTGCTTTGTCTAATGTTATTGGTAATGACATTTGCTTTCGGACAAAAATCGATGGTTGGAAATCATAAAGATGGATTTATAGATAACAAGTATAATGTATATGCTGCTCAACACAAATTAGATTATACAATTGTAAAGTTGGATAACTTTACAGCCCAGATATTGAATGGAGTTACCAATCAGTTGGAAGTTAGGTTGAAGCAAACGTATAGTTACGATATAAATGGAAATAGAATAGAGGATATTTTTTACAGTATGGATCAGAGTTCCAATCAATGGGTTGCATATTTGAAATATGAATATACGTTTAATGCAAATGGGAATAATATTCAAGACATTTCGTACGAAAAGGCCGTAAGTACCAGTCAATGGATAGCTTCAGAGAAAATTGACCGTGTCTTTAATTCCAATGGGAAGATGATTGAATACAAAAATTACAATTGGAATGAATCCGTTTCCGAATGGATTGTTGATGTGCAAGAGGAGTATAATTATAACAATGCAGGCGATATAATTAAATACATTCATTATCACTGGGATGTTAGTTTCAGTCATTGGGTGGTCGATTTTAAAACGGAAAATGCATACAATGCCAGTGGAGATAAATTAGAGTATAGTAAGTATAATTGGAATCAAAATTCCTTTCAATGGGAAATTGATTCGAAAGAAGAATATACGTACGATGCAAATAACCTGCTTGTGGAAAGCGTTCATTTTCAGTATCTTAATTTCTCGGTAGGATTAATTTTCGATGTGAAAAGTGAATATACCTATGACGAAAACGGAAATAAGATTCAAGATATTAATTATAGGTGGAATAGAACTGCAGAGCAATGGTTTACTGATAGTAAAAAAGAGTATTCCTACGATGCTAATGGAAATCCCACGTTGGAAACTAAATATGAGTTTATGGCATCTACGAATGAGTATATTCCCAACGATAAAAAGGAGTATTCTTACGATTTACTGTCTAGCGTATCGGATCTTGTTATGCCTCCGTACGTCTTGTTCCCCCCAAGTTATAGTGATCAAATTACGAATAAACCCACTGGGTATCTTTCTTATTATTGGGATGTTAGCATTAATGATTGGAAAAATAATATACATGGGGTTTACAATTACGTTGACCAAATTGTTCCCGTAAATGAAATCGAAACCCAAAGCGTAACCCTATATCCAAATCCTGCATCGGATTATGTTTCTATCAGCTTGTCAGCCTAATGCAACCGAGCAATCTTCGAGCTATTCGATATGCAAGGCCGCAAACTTATGGTTAAAGAGGTCAGCAATAACGAAAAAGTAAATGTCCAAAAACTAAGCAGTGGCATTTATATGTACAATATCACAGTTAATGGCAAAACTGAGATTGGAAAATTGGTGAAGCGATAGCATGAAATCAGAATTCACCACAACCCCGAATGGGGTTGACTTGAATTTGAATTGAACTTAGACAACCCCGAACGGGGTTGAATACCAATAGCTCCGGGTGCAACCCGGAGTAAATACAATACCAAGTTTTTCAGAACCCCAGCGGGGTTCAACAAACAAAAAGTCGATTAATAACCAAAATTAAAAACTTATGAAACGTTCATTTACATTAATTAGCCTAATGCTATTAGCAACGGCACTCACTTTTGGACAAAAAATTCCTTTCCAAAACTATGAAGAATTTATGGGTGCTAGAATGAGCAGGTATCTGCAAGAATCTAATCCCAATTATTGGAAAAGCACGATTGACTCAGTGACTAATAATTGCACCATTAACACACAAATGAGCAATTTTAAATTTAACGAAACGAACACTCAATGGTATAACTACACTAATGGAGAGGATGTATGCACAGCAGTTGAAGAAGGAGAATATTTATGGATAGGCACATTTGGAGGTTTGGTAAAACTACATAAAGCTACCGGAAATACTCAATTTTTTAACAGAGGAAATTCGGGATTACCAGATAATTATGTATATTCCATTGCTATTGATTCCGATGGAAATAAGTGGATAGGTACACATAGTGGTTTGGCAAAATTTGACGGAACAAACTGGACGGTATATAATACATCAAATTCAGGATTACCTGTAAACGATGTACGGTGTGTCGCAATCGACCAGCATGGAACTAAATGGATAGGAACAGATGTAGGTGGTTTGGTGAAATTTGATGACACTAATTGGACAGTATATAATTCTGCAAATTCAGGATTACCAAGCGACAAAATAACATCGATAAGTGTCGATTCAAATGGAATTAAATGGTTGGGAACATATCTAGGTGGTTTGGCAAAATTTGACGATACTACTTGGGAAGTGTATAATGAATCGAATTCGGATTTACTTACTAATTGGGTTACCTCTATTGTAATTGACCAAGATGGAAACAAGTGGGTTGGATGTAGCTATTACTTCGTAATTCCAAATGGTCATTTAGGCGGTTTGGTGAAATTTGATGATACCAATTGGACAGTATATACATGGTCAAACTCAGATTTGCCCAGTAAGTCCGTTTATTCTATTGATATAGATTCAAATGGAACTAAATGGATTGGGACTGGTAGTGGTTTAGCTAAATTTGACAAAAATGGATGGGAATCATACAATATGTTTAATTCGGGTTTGCCTGATAATGAGGTTCACTCTATTACTGTTGACCAGGATGGTGTTAAATGGATCGGGCATGGTTTATTTGACGCTAATGGCGCTATTAAGGGAGGGCTTTCAAAATTCGACGACACGAATTGGACGGTGTGTAAAATATCAAATTCGGGACTAGCCAATAATTACATTTATTCTATCGCCATTGATTCACAGGGTAATAAATGGATAGCAACTTTTCGTAATGGGTTAGGGAAATTTGACGATATGAACTGGACAGAGTATAATACATCAAATTCTGGATTACCAAATAAAAGGGTTCTTTCTATTGCATTCGACCAAAATGGAACTAAATGGATAGGAACTGATGAAGGTGGGTTAGTAAAATTCGACGATACAAATTGGACAGTATATGAAGCATCAAATTCTGGATTACCCGCAAACGATGTTAGGTGTATCACAATCGACCAGCATGGAAATAAATGGATAGGCACTCGTAGTGGTTTGGCAAAATTTGACGGAACAAACTGGAGAGTATATAACACATCAAATTCAGGATTACCTGCAGATTTTATTGCGAAAATAGCCATAGACCAAAATGATATTATATGGTTGGGAACATTTGGAGGTGGTTTGGCAAAATTTGATGGAACAAACTGGACGGTATATAATACATCAAATTCAGGATTACCTGTAAACGAAATACAGTGTGTCGCAATCGACCAGCATGGAACTAAATGGATAGGAACATATGGAGGTGGTTTGGCAAAATTTGACGATACAGATTGGAAAGTATATAACACATCAAATTCGGGTCTTCCCTACAATTCAGTGTGTACCATTGCCATAGACGAGAATAACATTAAATGGATAGGGACAGACGATGTAGCCGGAAATAGTGGTGGATTGATTAGCTTTGACGATATTAACTGGACGGTATATAACACATCAAATTCAGGATTATCTTATTCTACAGTTATCTCTATTAATATTGACCAATATGATAACAAATGGATAGCGAGTTGGCGATGTGGTGTTGGTGTATTTAATGAAAATGGAGTTGTTTTATCAGTAGAAGATAACGAAATAACAAATAGAGAAATCACAGATCTTACTATTTATCCGAATCCTTCAAACGGGGTTCTGAATATTGAAACAGAAAATGGTTTGAAAATGAACTCAATTGAAATTACTGCTCTTAACGGAGTCGTTGTAAAGTCTCACCAAGTATATACAAATGAAAAACAAGTGATTGATATAAATAACTTACCTAATGGAATATATCTATTAAGAGTGACAACAGAAGAAAGCTATTTGACAACGAAATTAATAAAACAATAAACGTTGCCCAACTTAGCAGTGGAATCTATATGTACAATATTACCGCCAATGGCAAAACTGAGGTTGGAAAATTGGTGAAGAGGTGATCTAAAATTCTTATTGACAGTTATCGTAAACTGTCAGAAACAAAAACAGCCGTTAGAAGGGATTTTTCCTGTTTCTAACGACTGTTTTTTTATGGTTTTTATTTTATAAGTTCTAAATATCGAAACCGATGATTTTTCCTTTCGTCATAACCAATTTGCCATCGAAATATACATTGGGCTCTTTAATTAAACCGTCGAGATGCGAGCTTACCGATATGCGGCCACCCATAGTAATGTTGTTACCAAAGGCAATATGAATGGTTCCATATACTTTCTCATCCTCAAGAATGTGCCCGGTTAAAATAGCTTTATAGT
>JAQVXQ010000032.1 GCA_028709085.1 Salinivirgaceae bacterium
AGAGGAACAATAGCCATATTGAAATTGAAAGCATAGAAAACAAAGGAACAACGTTCTCGTTTAATCTGTCAAAGCTATGAATCCATTGCCACTAACCCATATTATTCTGGTAGATGACCACGCGTTGTATCGTATTGGACTGCGCACAACCATTACTGCAATAAGTACTCAACTCAGCATTATTGGGGAGTGTGATTCAAGCAACGAGTTTACACGCTTGCTGCAGCAAAAAAAGCTCCCCGACCTAGTGATACTTGACATCTGCCTACCCGACGAAAGCGGCATTACCATCGCCCGCCGATTGAAAGAAGAACACCCGCAGATCAAAATTATTATGCTGTCCTCGGAAGTTTCCGCAGAAACAGTCAGCGAGCTACTTGAAATTGATGTGGAGGGCTATTTGAGCAAATTGGCACAAATGACAGATATAGAAAAAGCCATCCGCTCTGTCATTTCGGGAAATCGACACTACGGACAAAGCGTAGCGAAGATTATGCACGATGTATATCTAACAAAAACGGGCATAACATCTAAAAAAAGATTGTTTGCATCAAATAAAGAAACCGTATTTACTCCCCGTGAAATTGAAATTATACAACACTTATGTGACGGTAATTCAGCCAAAGAAGTGGGAAATAAGCTAAATGTAAGCCCCCGCACCGTAGAAACGCATCGAAATAACATTTTACGAAAACTTGGATTCAGTAACACTGCCGAGTTAATAAAATATGCCGTAAAACAAGGAATAGTAGAGTGGATATAGGGCTATGTAAAAGTTGGATATACTAAAAACAGAACAACAAGCTTGTTCTGGGATATGAGTGTTTCGATTGACTTTTAAAAACGCATTTACTAATTATTAATAGCGTTAATCATACCCATTTAGAAGCGTCAGCAGCATTTGAAATCTACAGAAACCTTTGTATATCTATACATTTAGCATTGCCTGTTACTGCGACAAAACAACAAAATTTATTTTTTTATTTTAATTCTAAAAAGCATTTATAGGGCGATTATTTATATTGCATACAAAAAAAAGGGAGAGGCTCTGGAATGCGTCTCTCCCTTTTTTAATAACAAAATGGTTTTTTAATCCAACTTATGAATTACTAAACCACTACGTAGTTTTGGTTCAAACCACGTTGTTTTTGGAGGCATAATGTTTCCAGTATCAGCAATGTCAATTAATTGTTTCATGGATACAGGATAAAGTGCAAAAGCAACTTTCATTTCGCCATTATTCACTCTGCGTTCTAGTTCACCAAGACCACGGATTCCACCAACGAAATCGATTCTAGTATCGCGACGTAGATCTTTTATTCCCAATATTTGGTCTAAAACAAGATTTGAAAGAATGGTAACGTCAAGAACTCCAATGGGATCGTTGTCGTTGTATGTACCTGGTTTTGCAACCATTGAGTACCATTTTCCCTCTAAGAACATGCTAAACTCATGCAATTTTGCGGGACGATATTGAGATGCACCTTCACATTTCACAACAAAGTTTTTGTTCAATGCTGTTATAAGTGCCTCGGGAGTCAATCCGTTTAGATCTTTTACAGTACGGTTGTAATCAATGATTTGCAACTGATTGTCAGGAAAATGAACCGCTAAAAAGTAGTTGTACTCTTCGGTTCCGTTGTGCTTTGGATTTCTCTCTTTGTGATGTTGTCCTACACGTGCAGCAGCAGCGGTTCTGTGATGTCCATCGGCTACATAGGTAAACGGCACTTTGGTAGCAAACAACTTGGTAATTTTCTGAATCGTTTCATCATTATCAATTACCCAAAAATGGTGTCCAAACCCATCATCCGCAACGTAATCGTATTCTGCTTTTTTGCTTTCTACAACGTTTTTAATAATTGCATCCAACTCATCAACAGCAGGATAAGCGAAAAAAACAGGTTCCATATTAGCATTGTTAATAAGGACGTGTTTCATTCTATCCTCCTCTTTGTCGGGGCGAGTAAGCTCATGTTTCTTGATTATTCCATTGAAATAATCGTCGATATGAGCGGCAGCTGCTAAACCATATTGTGTTCTTCCGTCCATGGTTTGAGCATAAACGTAATAGCACTCTTTAGTATCTTGCAACAACCAACCCTTTTTCTGCCACAAATTAAAATTATCGACTGCTTTTTGATATGCTTTTTCGTCGTGCTCATCAAAACCCGGTTCGAAATCAATTTCTGGCTTAATAATATGAAGTAGAGAACGTTCTGTTGCCTCTGCTCGAGCCTCTTCGCTATTTAAAACATCATAGGGACGAGATGCTACCTCTTTTGCATATTGCTTTGGAGGACGTACTCCTTTAAATGGTTTTATTATTGCCATTATAATCTATTTTAAATTTTATAATTACTTGTTAACTTGGAACGTAGTATCGCCAGACTTAAAGAAACCAACGATTTGTTTTGCTGCAGCTATTCCAGCGTTAACATTAGCCTCTGATGTTTGGGCACCCATTTTTTTAACCGATGCTAAAACTCTTGCCCCAAATTTCTCAACAAGCTCTCCCTGATTACCAGCAGCGATATCGGTTGCATATTTAAACTTTGACTTTTCAGTCATAATACGCACTAAATCGGCCTCGTTCATAACCTCTTTGCGAGCTGTATTTACAATAATTCCATGTTCCGGCATACGGTTCATTAAATCATAGTTAATACTTTGTTTTGTATCTGCATTGGCGGGCATGTGTAACGAAATAATCTCGCATTTGTCATACAATTCTTCTGGGTTTTTCACTGCAATAACGCCATGTTCTTTTCCTAGTTCAGGATTGCGAGCCAATGATGGGGAATATGCGTACACTTCCATTCCAAAACCGTTAGCAATGCATGCTACAATTTTACCAATGTGACCAAAAGCGTGCAAGCCTAATTTTTTACCTCTCAATTCAGTACCGCTCGTTCCCGAGAAACCATTCCTAACGAGATGTAATAGGAAGCTAAAAACAAGTTCTGCCACAGCATTCGAGTTTTGACCTGGAGTATTCATTACAATAACTCCTTTGCTAGATGCTGCTTTTAAATCTACGTTATCGAATCCGGCTCCTGCGCGTACAACAATTTTAAGTTTTGCAGCAGCTGCAATTATCTCCTCAGTCACTAAGTCGGAACGCACAATTATAGCGTTCGCATCGGCAGCTGCATCTTTAAACTGTTGTGGGGTTGTATATTTTTCGAGTAGGGCAAATTCATGACCACTCTCTACGATTACTTTTTTTATTTGCTCAACTGCACTGGCTGCAAATGGCTTTTCGGTAGCTACTAATATTTTCATTTTTTTGTTTTTTTTAGATTATGTTCAAATTTCATTTTCCTAAACAATGTAGATTTAGACCTTCCGGCAGCCAAGCAATAATGCAATTAATCAGGAACTTATGATCTAATTTGCATTCAATTGGCTGATTTCATGGATTCTACCTCTTTAACATTGCAAATAGCATTGGGAACAGGAAGATGTTTTGTTTCAACGTTTAACGATAATCCATCGTACGGTTAAATTAGTCCTGATGTTGTTCCTTTACCTCAAACCCAAAACGATGTGAAGAAAATCAATTGCTCCCTTTAGGGTTGGGGTAACCAATTGATTGGTCCCTTTGTGAACAGGGAAAGGAATTAATTTTATCAGAATTAGATGTAAAAACGGATAACCATTTTTATGAAAATAGCAGCCGAGATTATCTCGACTGCTTTTCATTTTAAAAATCTTCCTGTCAAAGATCCTATTGAAAGTATCCCAAAGTTTCGGGATTTATTCGATATCAATAAAAACTTATGCTTTCAGTTTTTCAAATTCTTTCATTGCTTCTACTAATGCTTTAACGTCTTCAATAAGGCTAGCATTGTAAGCTGATGCACGGAATCCGCCCACATCACGGTGGCCTTTAATTCCAATAATATTTCTTTCGCTGGCAAATTTTATGAACTCGTCTTGTAAAGGAGCATATTTCTCGTTTAATACAAATACGATATTCATTCTTGAACGAGATCCTTTTTCCACCGGTGCAGAAAATAATTTATTTCTATCAATCTCAGCATAAAGCATATCGGCACGTTCAATGGCGTTTTTCTCCATCTTTTTAACTCCGCCAACTGATTTTACCCAAGCCAACGTCTCTTTAAGTGCAAAAATATTTACACAAGGAGGAGTATTGTTCATTGAACCACTTTTCGCATGTACTGAATATTTGAACATGGTAGGAATTGGTCGGTCAGCAACGGCTGTTTTAAGGAATTCGTCTTTAATAATTACGAATGTTACTCCTGCTGGTCCAAGGTTTTTCTGAGCACCACCATAGATCAAAGCGTATTTAGTTACATCAACCGGACGGCTCATTATGTCTGACGACATGTCGGCAATAACAGGAACAGGACTGTTGAGATCTTCGAAAATCTCAGTTCCATAAATTGTATTATTTGTGGTAATGTGAACATAATCAACATCCGTAGGGATTTTGATTCCTTTTGGGAAGTAGGTGTGTTTTTTATCTTCGCTACTTGCAATAATCTCAACTTCACCAAAAAGTTTTGCTTCTTTGATCGCTTTTTCTGACCAAACACCTGTATTAATATAGGCAGCTTTCTTTTTCAGAAAATTCATGGGAACGGTAGCAAATTGAGTACTTGCACCACCACCAACAAATAGCACATGATAATCTGCAGGGATATTAAACGTTTCACGGAAAAGTTCAATCGTTTCGTCCATTACAGCTTGAAAATCTTTACTACGATGCGACACTTCCAGGATAGATTGTCCCGAATTGTTTAATTCCAAAATTGCCTTTGCAGTGTTTTCCAAAGTGCTTGCAGGCAGTTTGCAAGGACCGGCATTAAAGATATGTTTTTTCATAATTAATATGGATTAAAAATGTTTATTAGTAATCGTTTTTAAATTCACAGCGAAATTACTGATTTTGTTACAATTAATCGAGCCTTACTATGAAATTCTAAGTGAAACAAATATTTTCTTTCAAAAACAGAACATACCAATGGACTTATTAGCAAGTCACACATCACAATACCAACACTTTAACACATCAATATGTTTTAAAGCACCCGTTAAGAAACGTTTATGAAAAAGGATTAAAAATTGGGACATTCCTCACTCCTTTTTCCATCATCATTAAATCGATTAAACACTCGAACCGTCGAATAAGCGAACTCAATATTATTGTGCTTTTCAAATTCCCCCAAAATCTCTTCCCATATTAATTCTGAAAAGAATCGTCGCTTGGTAGGGGGTACTAAATATCGAACCGAGAGCAAAATGCCGGATCTATCAACCGATGTTACAACCATGGGGCGCGTTTGAGATATGCGGATCAAAAACTTGCGGGTGGTTTTTTGAATCTCCTTTGCTGCGCTTTCAGATGCCTTGCTGGTCTGCTTTACGACAATAGCATTTAATATGGTTTTCGCTTTTCGCCAATCACTTTCATAGGTGAGATGTATATTTAATTCGTCCCAAATATAATTGAACCCATCGGTGTAATTGGCAATACTTTCACTAAAAACAACCGAATTGGGAACATGTACAATTCTGCCCGTAGGTTGATCGCCCCCTGCCCAACCACCAATTTCGAGTATGGTGAACTTAAATATCCGAATATCAATCACATCGCCTTTGTGGGCTCCCACCTCAATGCGATGGGTTAGCTCAAAAGGAGCACGCCAGGTAATGAAAAACCATCCCGCAATATCGGTCAGCGGGTCTTTCAAGGCGATGGCAATCCCTGCTGAAACTAAGCCCAAATAAGTTGCCAACGAAGTAATTCCTTCAAGCCAGATGCTCACAATGAGAATTAACCCAACAATCCATATTACTCTGCTCGTGGTTTTTCGGTAATTATAGTTCCGCTCTCCTGTAACTGTAAAACGATCAGAAACACCGAGCAACAATCGTCGTAAAGCCCAAATAACTGCAATAACCACAACGGTTTTAAGAATGTTGAAAATAATATCCTGTGAAACGCCCGAGTAATGCCCAATTGTTTCGATGATTGAATTCATGGTCTCCGTTTTTTTGTGTTTGATTGTAAAGTCGCTATTTTTGAGGTCAATTTTACAATAAATAAAATAGGGTTATCCGTTTTTACACCAAAATTAGAATTTGATTTCCTTCATTAACCTCACCCCTAAAGGGAGTGAAGAAAATCAAATTCACCTTTAGGATTGATGAATGACATTGATTTTCAAAATCTTACTCAACCATTAAGTACGAAAACGAACAACCATCAAATAAAATATAAAGGGACGAATTTATAATTAATTAGAGATAACTCCTAAAAAGAATGAAGCAAATTCTATATCTTCGACATTAAATTAAAAAACAGAACGTTTAACCCTACAAAAACAAGTAAACGAAGGTAATTTAAATCAACAAAGAAAACAGAATGAAATATAAATCAATAGAGTACGCAGACCACGGCAATTACGGAATTTTAAAACTCAATATTCCAGATAAATTAAATGCCATGTCGCCACAGATGCTACTTGATTTGCGACACTTTTTTGAACAGACATTTCCTACACATATTCGGTTTTTAATTATAAGTGGAAATGGAAAATGTTTTGGCGCTGGCGGCGATTTAAAAGCAATGTATTCCATGGATCGCCAATCGGCGGCAGAAATTTCACACCAAACGCATAAAATCTTTGCACTGATTAGAAAAATCCCCATTCCTGTTGTTGCATCCATCCATGGATTTGCACTCGGTGGCGGGTTTGAACTTGCATTGGCGTGCGACCTGATTTTCGCAATGCCCGACGTATGGTTTTCCCTGCCCGAGCTCAAATACAATATGCTTCCGGGCGGTGGCGGAACCGTTCGGTTGCCACAAGCAATTGGTTACAAACAGGCGTTTTGGAACATTTTAACAAGTAGCAAAATAACCGCACAAGAGGCATTACAAAAGGGCATTATTCAACATATTTACGAAACTGCAAATCCGCAGGAAGAGACAATTTCACTTTTAAATGCCATAACGAAAGACATTGAACACGAAGCTATTGCAGCATTAAAAAAGGTATTGATATCAACACAACCCTACAATCCGATGGCGTACAAACTGGAGGCAGAAAAATTCTCCTATTTATTGGATAAATATGCAAAAAAAAACATCCAAAAATTCATGAATAAATAGATCAATTGATTAATAATTAGACAATTAAACATAAAATGAAAGAGAGCATATATTTTAGTGGGTTTGGCATATCGCATGGCAAATACGCCATCGAAAACAGAGATATTGAAAAAGAAGTAACAAACGGATTTATTGGCGGTTTTGATGCCGAACGTATTAAGCGAAGCACCGATTTTGAAAAACATATTGAAGAGGGAGGCAAAATGACTCCATTTGATTTTTTCGCCAAAGAAAAAATGGGATTCGACACCCGCTACCACGTCGTTCCCTTTCCACCAACAAAGGCAAAATATAGGCATGCGGAAAATGCTCTCGATTTAGGAGTAAAAGCAGTGCAAGCAGCATTAGACGACTGTGGAATCGACCCCGAAGAGGTTGCAGCTTGGCTCGCCAGTAACGCAACTCCACACGAACAAGCACCGGGGATTGCTGCCACCATAAAATGTCATTTTGTGGGATTCAACAATCAATCACCCACATTTACGACCTCGTCGGCTTGTGTTGGATTTAATATCAACATAGAACGTGCAATGGACTATTTCGCCACCCATCCCGAAGCGAAACATATTGTTATTGTGCACACCGAAGTAATGAGCCGATTGCTCACCAACGAACCTTCGTTTGTTCCTTTTGTAACTTTTGCCGATGCCGCCGCAGCTGTTGTTCTATCAAAATCAGAAGTGAAAACCGGTGCGGGTATTACCCACGTAGTCAATGCCGAAGATATGCAAATGATCGATTTCCTTGGTGCTGACAAGTATGGAGATCTCTACATGGATCCAGGGAAAGTGCGGGAAAGAGCCACCACAAACATAGTGAACATCGTGCAAGAACTGTATGCCAAAAACAACTGGAGCAACGATATCGTTGACATGGTTGTTCCCCACCAGACAGGCAATGCAATTGTAATTGCAGCCGCAAAACAGCTTCAAATACCGCCACAAAAACTCTATCAAGAGGTGCAATATAAATATGGAAATCTGTCCGGCGCAAGCATTCCCTTTAGTTTGGCTCTGCTCAACAAGGAGAATAAACTGAACCCCGGAACCAAAATCATAACCGCCGTTTGTGGATTGGGTGGCGAATATGGAGGATTTACCTACGAAGTTCCCGAAAGAGACCAAACAACCTCGCCCGTAAAACCACTGAAAGGAAAACGAGCATTGGTAACAGGTGCCACGGGCGGACTGGGAAGCAATCTCTGTAAAATACTTGCCGAAAAAGGCTGCGATGTTATTTTGCAATACAACTCCAACACGAGCAAAGCCGAGGAGTTGAGTCAGGAAATAACGCAACATGGAGTAAAATCGACCTTAATTCAGGCGGACTTCTCAAAAAAAGAGGCCTCCGATATCGTTGCGAAAAGCATTACCGAACCCATTAACTATATAATTCACACATCGGCAATCACCGGAAACCTCCTAAGGGCAAGCGAAGTAGAGATTGAAGAGATGATGGATGTAAATCATGTGAACTATATTGTCCCTACGGAGATTACTCAAAAACTACATCATAAAGTTACGGAAACGGTGCTATTTATAGGATCCGTTGCCGAAGATGCGTTGTTTAGCGGATCGTCGTCGTATGTTACCAGCAAGCGCAGTTCGCATGCTTTTGCCGTTAGTTATGCTGCAATGGCGTTGAAAAACAAGGTTCGTACAATATATTACATGATTGGTTTGTTGGATAAAGGGATGATAGATAAACTTAATCCGAAACAGCGAATTTTAGCCATGGAAGACATAGGGCAATCCAAGTTGTTGAATACCAACGAAGTAGCCGAACGAATTGTTCGGTCGTTGTATTTGCCAAAGGTAATTGGGGTTGAGCATTCGCGCGAAGGAGAACTGGTGGTACGTCGTGACGGATTTTCAAAATAACAATCTCCATTCAACACTTAAAAATAACCAACGATTGAATTTCGCTATCTTGAACCCTCGATAATGCGTAAACTACAATATCTTATTCTGCTCTTTTTGCTCGTTTTAGCATTCATTATAAATCTGAGTGTGGGTTCGTCAACCACCAGTTTCGACGATATTTGGCAATCCATCATTGGATTTCAACAGAACGACCAAATTAGCATTGCCCTTTTTCAATATCGCTTTCCAAAAGCCTTAACCGCGATCTTGGCGGGCGTGGCTTTGTCGGTCAGCGGATTAATTATGCAAACCGTTTTCCGCAATCCATTGGCAGGCCCTTTTGTGCTGGGAGTTAGCAGTGGCGCTGGGCTTGGCGTTGCTATTGTTATGATGGGCATGGGCGCATTTGGATCATCCATGCTCCTATCGTCAACCGGAAATTTGGCCATAATTATAGCAGCCTTAGTGGGTTCGGGAGTTGTGCTCTCCATATTGCTAATTGTCTCGTTTCGGATTAAAGATATAATGACCATTCTTATCCTTGGAATTTTATTTAGCAGTTCCATTTCGGCGATCATTGGAATAATGCAATTCTTTAGCCCCGAAAGCATGCTTAAAGCCTTTGTTATTTGGACCATGGGCAGTTTGGGATCGGTGGATATGGACAAAATAATTTGGCTCGCCGCGTCGGTTTTCATTGGAATAACCTTAAGCATTCTAAATTCCAAGCATCTCAACATCATGATGTTAGGAGAGAATTACGCCCGAACATCAGGAATGAACATTATGCTGTTTCGGATTATGATTTTTACCGCCACCAGTTTTTTAGCCGGTGGAGTAACTGCCTTTTGCGGTCCCATTGGTTTTATTGGTATCATGGTTCCACACATTGCACGAATGATTACCAAAACAACCGATCATAAAACCCTTATTATTTACGCATCGATTATAGGAGCAATTATAATGCTTGTTGCCGATACTGTTTCGCAAATGCCGGGACAAACGGGCGTTTTGCCCATCAATAGTGTTACGGCGCTAATGGGAATTCCAGTTGTAATATGGATAATTCTTAAGAATCAGAAACTAAGTTCCATTTTTTAAGCTCGAAAAAATGAATATCAAATCACAAATAGAGATTAAAGAGCTTTCAATTGGCTACGGTAAAGGAAAAAAACGCAAAGTTGTTTTAGACTCTATTAACTTGAGTGCTCCCACCGGAAAAACCATTGCTTTGGTGGGTGCGAATGGAAAAGGGAAAAGCACACTTTTAAAAACAATTGCCGGATTGCTCACTCCTTTGTCTGGAGCTATCTACTTTGACGACATCGAAACCCATAAAATAAACCGATCAGAAAAAGCCAAATTAATCAGTTATGTTGGCACTTCGCACGAAGTAAACAAAACATTAAAAGTCCGTGATTTGGTTGCGTTGGGACGCTTTCCACACACCGGCATATTTGGTTCACTCACTGAAAACGACATCGAGATGATTCACCGCGCCATGGTTGACACCAAAACATTGCACTTGCGTGATGCTCCGGTTGGTGAAATTTCCGATGGAGAGTGTCAGCGGGTACTTATTGCTCGAAGTTTGGCGCAAAACACACCCATTATTTTGCTCGACGAGCCAACGGCATATCTCGATATTGGAAATAAATTTGAGATGGTGGAGTTAATGCGCCGATTGTCGCGTACCAGAAACAAAACCATTATATTTTCGTCTCACGACCTGCCAACAGTCTTAGGAACAGCCGATTACATGTGGCTTATTCACAAGAAAAAAATCATCAACGCAATACCCGAAGAGTTGGTAATGACCCATTTCTTAGATACAATTTTCGAGAATTCAAATGTGATATTCGATCTTGATAATAACGAATTTAAGGTCAACACAAAACCCTCCCGTTTTGTAAAATTATCGGGAAAGCCCTATCTGTGTCGGTGGACAGAAAAGGCGCTCAACCGCTTTGGAATTGGACACAATTCGGGAGCAACAAAGATCGAAATAAGCATAGAAACCCTCCAGGATTCCCTCTATTGGGAAGTCAAGGAGGATTCCAAGGTCTCAAAATTCGACAACATGGAGACCATGCTCGATTATGTGATTGCTAAAAGCACCATAGATGATACAATGTCCACAGCACCATAGATGCGACATTTTTGTAGCACCGCAGATGATACATTAGCCTAGCTCCGTAGGAGCGACATTTTCATAGTTCAACATCAATTTCAAATTTATAGCCTCGTAGAGACACGATGCTTCGTGTCTCCTTTGACATTTATCGCATTTCAATTTTAATCAGGATTCTATTACATCACGGTTTTAACCCATGCCTATTCACGTAAATTCATTTTCCAAGGGCACGTGGAACTCTTTCGTCGTTTGCCATTCAACCACGTTGTGGTTGGAAAAATCCAAACATCAACGCCCCAAATAACAAATTACCGATTTGTAAAAACAAGACGTCCCTCTTTCAAATCAATGACAATCTCAGAATCGTTTTCCACTGTTCCGCTAATTATTTCGCGCGCTAAATCGTTTATTATTAACCGTTGCAATGTACGTTTAACGGGTCGTGCTCCAAATGCAGGATCGTAACTCTGCAATGCTATAAATTCGATTGCTTCGTCGGTCATAGAAAGCACAATTCTATTTTTCTCAACCATTTTAGCGAGCCGCTTAAATTGCAATTTAACCACCTCCTTAATCACCTCTGGGGTTAATGGAGAAAATAGGATTATCTCATCCAAACGATTAACAAACTCAGGACGAATCGATTGCATTAAAAGTTGCATCAACTGTGGCGTTAATTCCTCCGCAATATCGCTAAAGTTGTCCGTTTTAGAATTTTTAAAATAGTCCTGAATAATTTGGCTTCCCAAATTTGATGTCATTATAATAATGGTGTTCTTAAAATCAACGGTTCTCCCTTTATTGTCGGTCAAACGCCCATCGTCTAAAACTTGAAGCAAGACATTAAAAATATCGGGATGTGCCTTTTCGATTTCGTCGAGCAAAACCACAGAATAGGGTTTTCGTCGCACCGCCTCGGTTAACTGTCCGCCCTCGTCGTAGCCAACGTATCCGGGAGGTGCGCCAATAAGTCGAGACACCGAATGACGTTCCTGATATTCGCTCATATCAATGCGCACCATCTGATTCTCGTCGTCGAAAAGTTGTTCGGCCAACGCCTTTGCCACCTCTGTTTTTCCTACACCACTTGGACCCATAAAAACAAACGAACCAATTGGCCGGGCACTGTCTTGGAGTCCGGCTCTGCTCCGCCGCACAGCATCAGCAACAGCGCGAATAGCATCATCTTGGCCAACGACACGTTCGTGAAGTTCCCCTTCGAGATTCATCAACTTATCGCGTTCGGCGCCCAACATTTTCACCACCGGAATTCCCGTTCTTTTTGAAACCACATCTGCAATATCCTCTGCATCAACCTCTTCTTTGATCATGGAATCGGAATCTTGAATTGAATTCAGCTTGTTTTGCAACTCATTGATCTGATCTTGCGCCTCTTTGATCCGACCATAGCGAATCTCCGCCACTTTTTCATAATTGCCTTCCCGCTCGGCACGCTCCGACTCAAATCGCAATTGCTCCAACTTCAGTTTCCAACTCTGGAGATCATCAACAACGCTTTTTTCGCTCTGCCACTGCGACCGCATTCGGTTTAACTCTTCCCTCAAATCCGCCAATTGCATCTCAATTTCAGTATGTCTATCGCCCCTTTTTTCCCGTTTAATAGCTTCACGTTCAATTTCCAGTTGCATAATTTGACGTTGCATTACATCAATTTCGTCGGGCACACTATTCATTTCAATGCGCAGTTTTGAAGCCGCTTCGTCCATTAGATCAATGGCTTTGTCAGGTAAAAACCGATCGCTGATATATCGATGGCTCAATTCAACGGCAGCAATAATTGCTTCGTCTTTAATTCTGACCTTATGGTGATTTTCGTAACGCTCTTTTAATCCGCGCAATATCGCAATAGCATTAATTACAGAAGGTTCTTCGACCAAAACAATTTGGAAACGTCGCTCCAATGCCTTATCCACTTCAAAATATTTCTGATATTCATTCAGCGTTGTTGCTCCAATGGCACGTAATTCTCCCCGCGCCAACGCCGGTTTTAAAATATTTGCCGCATCCATTGCCCCTTCGCCTTTTCCGGCACCTACAAGGGTATGAATTTCGTCAATAAAGAGAATAATTTCGCCATCGGCATCCACTACTTCTCGAACAACCGCTTTTAATCGTTCCTCGAACTCCCCTTTATACTTTGCACCGGCAATAAGCGCACCCATATCGAGGGAATAAACGGTTTTTGACTGTAGATTTTCAGGAATATCGCCCCGAATAATTCGTTGTGCCAGACCTTCGGCAATGGCAGTTTTCCCAACACCCGGTTCGCCAATTAAGATGGGGTTATTTTTAGTTCGACGGCTCAAAATCTGAAGAATTCGACGGATTTCATCGTCACGACCAATAACGGGATCCAGTTTTCCATCCATTGCCAACCGATTCAAGTTAACGGCATATCGCTCTAATGCATCAAATGCTTCGTCGGCTGTTTGGGAATTAACCGATGATCCTTTTCGAATATCCAAAATAGCTTTCTCGACACTTTGGTAGTCAACACCAGCATCCGTGAGCATGGAGCTTATATCTGTTTTTGTGTCAATAATGGCCAACAAAATATGCTCAATGGACGCATAAGAATCCTTAAACTTATGAGTGAGATTCGTGGCTTTATTCAAAACCTGTTGAACCTCATTTGACAAATAGGGCTCTGCTCCCTGCACTTTAGGAAACCGCAGAATATCCGCCATGAGTACTTTTCTCAGCGGCTCCACTTGCACTCCAATTTTCTCAAGCAACTTATTAACAAGCCCATTCTCTATTTGCAATAGAGCAATAAATAGATGCGAAACCTCAACCGCTTGTTGTTGATTTTCGCGGACAATTAAAACAGACTTTTCAATTGCCTCTTGTGCCTTAATTGTAAATTGATTTAGATTCATAATTGAGTTTTCTTTAATGGTTTTGCATACCCTCTATATGCAAAACCATTGCCACCCAAGATTAAGACATTTAAAACATTGGTCATACATAAAACTCTGAACACTTCTGCTTTGTTTTCTCAATTTGAGCCGATTTTTCCCAATAAGAAACGATGGAAGCGACAGATTGTCACCATAAATCAAACCCAAAACAAGACATACTGGCAGGAAAACAGAAGTTCACCTTAACAAAACAATATCTATTCATCCTGAAAACAGAGCCTTTTGTCAAATTGAATATCATTTGTTTGGTAATTAGTTTTTATGTATTAATTTTGCGATGTGGTAAAACATTAATTATTTGTTAACCGATGGCAATGAGACAGAAATATATATTTGACAATGCGTCTTTAAAATACAAACCCTACAAAACAACTGCAAAACAATATGTAGTGTTTGTACTTAAGTACGCATCCATTAGCATATTAGCAGGGATTATATTGTACGTTGGGACAATGCTATACAACTACACTCCCAATTCTATCATTCTGGATATCAAGAACAAACAACTGATAAGCAACCTTCTAAAGGTTGAGTCAAAATTGGAAAACAACTCTCAAAAACTGCATCAAATAGAAGAAAAGGATGACTTTCTGTATCGAAGCTATGTGGAATTAAGTCCTTTGCCTATTACAATTCGACAAGCGGGTTTTGGAGGTGTTGACCGTTATCGCAAATTCGACATATTTTCGTACGGTAAATTAATGAGTAGAATTGCTAAAAAAATTGATATTCTTGAAAATCAAATAAAAATTCAAACAAAATCGTTTGAAGAGGTCAATCAACTCAGCTACGAAAAAGTAAAATATTTTGCAGCAAAACCGGGACTAAGCCCATTAATGAAGTCCGATTATTATCGAATCTCAGATCATTTTGGACGACGCTACCACCCCATTCATAAAACATGGAAGAATCATTCTGGAATTGATTATGCAGCATTAAGAGGGACTCCGGTACACTGCACTGGTGATGGTGTAATCGTTGCAACCGGTTGGGATAATGGATATGGAAACAGAGTTATTATTGATCATGGTTTTGGTTATAAAACCATTTACGCTCATCTACAAATCGTAAAAGTGCAAAAAGGCGAAACCGTTAAACGAGGAAAATTAATTGGACTCGTTGGAAACACTGGTGTATCAACCGGTCCTCACCTACACTACGAAATAAGAAAAAACAACAGCCCGGTAAATCCGTTATATTACTATATTGACGACTTGTCAGAAAAAGAGTACAGTTCGATTACCCACAATTAATTGCTAAGGAAAAACGAACCTTCCTGGCAATTGTTTACGCTAAAACTATAACAAATAACTTGCTATGGATATTCAAAATGTATTTTTCGAACGGTATGGTAGCCTAAGGAAATATGAAAAAATAGACACCATTGAGGACACATCAATTATACCGGGAACATTAGTTTTTGAAGCGCCAAACCCATTTCCGGGTTACTACCATAAAAACCCGTCACTCCCAAAGCCATTGTATGTATATTTTGCGTTGGAAAATCATCTTTCGCAAGAACAGCTAATGTTGGTAATAAAGAAAATTAGATCGTACATTGAATTCGACTTTTCAGCCGCAAAAGCAAAAATATCGTTTTTCAACGAGCAATACACAACCATTCGGATTCGAGAACTGAACAATTATTCGCAAGTAAGAATCTTACAGGAAGCCTTTGCACGTGAAGGATTAGTGATGAAATATCGCAATAAAAACTTCAAAGATGTTGAGGTTATTATCACCATGAAAAAATTCTTTCAGTTCCTGCCCATCAACGAAGAGATGATGTTCGATAGAACCGAAGGCGATCAAGGATATTTTAAAATTCCATATCACCTTGATTGGCAAACGTTTAGCGATATTACCAATCAGGTAAGTCACAACGTTTCCATTTTGGAATTTGATGCTGCCATGGGCATGTATTTTGAAAATTACAATGTTATTGATGTAATCCGAATATTCTCCCCTCGCATTACCATGGAAATGCTACAAGATATTAAGAATGAGTACCTAACATCAATAAAACGATTTAACGAATAACCCCCGTTTATTGAACTAGAGAGGACCTGAATAAATCATCCCGATTAAAAATTCGAGATAACGTGCGGGCTTTCTGCATCTCTATCTTTCCATAATTCAAATTACTATGATTGATTAATATAAATCCCTATTTTTGAACCCTAAAAATGATCGACAGATCATTACCAACACCCTTATGTTAATTATGAAAAGGTTCTATTTCAGTATATTTACCACCATTGCATGCATCGGCCTGCTTACATTCTCTATTTACCAACTGAACGACCTCCACAAAACAGCAAAAACACGCCAAGCATACGTTTCCGATTTGGCATACGCAAACAATATCCGATTCGGACTACTCAACGTTGACCATTGGAAAACAGCACTTTCCGAAATAATTGTCAAAAAAATTGACGAACTGGAATTTGACCAAAACCTTTATCAAACAATGCAGGTTCAGGTCGAAAATGCGTTGTATGATCTAATCAAACAAATTGAACAATACCTAAACAAAGACAAAAAGGAGGGAAACTGGTTAACGCAGGCCTTTAAATCGGTTGCCTATGAGCTGGTTTTCGACGGCAATCAATTTAAAAAACAAGTTCCACACTGGGCTGCCGAAGTGGTGAAATCGATTGCCAGCAACTCAAATAAAGAGCAACTCAAAGCGTTTATTCTGGGCAAATTCAACGAGTTTATGGACGACACCTCCGCCCCAGAATCTATTGATATACAAACCCTTTTGTCGCAAAAATATGAATTTGAGAACTATGAAGAGTGTGTTGCCTTTCTCGAAAACGAAGCAATGAACCTCAAAACCAATGCGTGGAAAAGCACGTGGATTATTGTAGCCTCCATATTCCTAATTTTTATCCTCTGGTTTGCAACGCCCTCCGATTACAGAAATGCTGGACACTACTTTACAACATTCTTTAGTGTTATTGTGCTTTTATTGGGCGGATTATTAACGCCTATGATTGATATTGATGTGCGCATAGCCGAAGTAAATTTTGAATTGCTAGGAGAAAGCATCGTATTTATAAATCAAGTTCTCTTTTTCGAGAGCAAAAGTATTTTTGATGTTGTTGAAATACTGTTAAGAGACGGAGATATGCAGACCATAGCGGTAGGATGTCTTGTTTTTACATTCAGTATCGTTTTTCCGGCGTTAAAACTCGCGGCTTCGGCATTGGCATATCCATTCCCGGCGTGGGTAAATAAAAATCCCATTGCCAACTTTTTTGCATTAAAATCGGGAAAATGGTCCATGGCCGACGTTATGGTGATTGCCATTTTTATGTCCTACATTGGGTTTAGCAGTCTTTTGGGAAACCAAATGGGAACATTGGGTGGCATTAAAGGATTTAATGTGCTCTCCACCCACGAACACACCTCGTTACAGATGGGATTTTTCCTATTCACATCGTTTTGCCTCAGCGGAATGGCGTTTGCTTATGTGGTTTCGCATCGGTTTAAGCAGAAAGGGATTGGGATTGATTCTGGAAAGAGTGAGAAAGTACAATAAATTGTGGTAAAGGGATCCAACCTAAGCAGGGTTTGAAAATGAACTTAAAAGCTTTTTGTACTTACCAATACAAAACACCCTGTTTACCAGTTGTAACATATTAAACCAAAACCCGGAATATTGCAGTGAAACAATCATTAATCTGGAGTTTTGCATAGTCAAAACAATAAAAATCCATTCACTTTGAAACAATTGACCTTAAATATAAGCGACAATAAATTCCATACATTCTTGGAATTTATTAAAACACTGGATTATGAAGAAGTGCCTGAAGCCGATAAAAAATCATTGAACGAACTGCAAAACAGCCTTAACCAAGTTAAATTGATGCAGGAAGGTGAAATAGAAAAACAAACGGCTGAAGATTTCTTAAATGAGTTATAGCATATATCCAACCCCCGACTTTAAAAAGCAGTTCAAGAAACTCCGCGAAAAACATCTTTCCAGATAAGCCAACTAGAAAACATTACCAAAGAGCAAATTAACGAAATGCTTAACCATCACACTTTTCTTCTTACTAACTTTTTCCTTGATGAAAAAGTTACAAAAAATCAAGACAAAACGATGCTTCTGCCCACCCTGCCAAATCGTAAGCCCCATGGCAAGGTAGGCTAAAATAAAACTTGCCGGAATATTGTGAATTTCTAGAGTACGGATGTAAGTTTTATTTTAGGACGCAAGCGCCCTTACACATGGGGCTAACGATTTGGCATTCACTCTAACGCATGGCTCGCCGTTTTGTCAGGCCACCGCGCTTTATTAGCACTCAACCTATTTTGACTCATATTCAGTGTTTGCCATAAGTAACCCCTTTTCTGTTTTTCTAAAAAAATACTTTTACTTTTTCAGCAGACCCTATTTAGTGTCAGCAACAACAATACCGTACAACTTAACCTTGGAATTCCATTCGTAACCCGAACCGCACGACCCGATGGCCTGACTCGCAGTTTTGTGGCTAATGTAGAATATGGTTTTGACTATTTCCGATGATTCCAGATTTTTGGATTTCTACTGGTATGCAAAATAGCTAAAACATAAATGGTATCTTTTTCCACAGTAAAAAAGACTCCAAAAGGAAAACGACTTATTAAAGCCCTTCTAACACTTTTATACACTACTTGAAAATGAGTAGATTTCTTTGTATTGCATTAATTTTTGCATCTAAAGCCAACAAAAAATCATTGCCTAAACCGTTTCTTTTATCGTTGTACCATAAGGCAGCTTGAGTTGCATCAACTTCGGCAAAAGGCTTGAAAATTATCCGATACATTACAGTTGGCTGTTGATTCTGGCTTTTATATCATTCCAACTTGATCCTTCGGTTGGATTTTTTCTGTGCAATTCAAGTCTTTCGTCAATTATTTGTTTCGTTTCTGAGGATAAATCTATCCCTCTTTCACCCTCTGCAATGCTGTCCCAAATTGCCTCCACAATCAGAATTCTTTCTGAAACGCTAAGTTTTAATATGTCTTGAAGTATCTGTGTCATAGTAAATTTTTTACGCTATATTGAAAATATTGTTGCCTTTGAACAACAAATGTACAAAGATTCCGACAATTGAATGGGCAATCGCATTCTAATTTCGCCCTCTTTACCGATATACCGCAGTTTTGTGGCAAATGTTGAATATCGGATTAAGTTTTAAGGTGGCGGTGGTTTGAAAACAAAGCTGTGTCAAAAACCCATACTTTTATAGCAAAAAAAACAACTTCAAAGGAACATTAAAAGAGAGGAATTTCAAACATAAATCGCGAGTAAAAATTAAGAACTCATTTTCAGATTCGGGAAAGGGAGCTTGCACATTCGCTACCTCACTTCCCGAATCTAAAAATGAGTTTGGAAACTTTTTGTATTGGAATAAAACTATTTATTTTTATAAAACATAAAAATCATAAAACTGATAGCAAAGATAAACCATACAATCTTTACCAGTTTATCCCTCGTTTCGCTCTTTGAGAATCGAATATCTTCAATTTCTCTTACAACTTTATCCCAATCTATTTTTTTCATGGGCTTATTCTGAAACTTAATTGTCTTCATTACCCACAAATTTACTTTCCAAAACTTCTCAACACATTCTGAAACCAAGCATTGGAAGCATATACCCATACCGAATCGGTTAAGCCATATTGGAACAAACGATTGCCACCAACATCCATTACCACGGTGTCGGCGTTTGGGGTCAGTAATCCGTATCCATAGTTGAACGTATATTCTATGGGAGCGGAATAACTCTGTGTCAAGAAATTACGACTAAAAGGGAAGTTCCCAGCTGGAAGATTCCATTGGTTGAGCAAGGTCAACGGTACGTCGATTTGCGACATAAGTTGTTTACTCTTTTGATTCCTAAACTCTTTTTTCAATGCGCCTCCGGCAATAATAAAGGGAATTCGATAGTGCGAAGGTTCTTCCATGTGGCTCTTTAATGGGAAGTAGTGACCATGATCGGCAACAAATACAATAATTGTGTTGTCCCATTTCGACGAATTTTTAAAACGATCATAAAATTGACCGAAAACGCTGTCCGTAAATGCAACACTGTTTAGGTAGTCGCCTACTTTGGAGTCATCGAGAAACGAGGAGTGATAAGGAACGTCGAATGGTTCGTGCGAACTCAACGAGAAAACGCCATACAAAAGCGGATCTTGCGCATCTTGAATATCATTAAAAAAGCGATCCATGACCATATCGTCGTGAATTCCCCATTTCGAAGTCCGTTGGCGCACTGGGAAATCCGATTGCTCCACCACTTTTTCGAACCCGTTGCTAATTAAAAACCCTTTAAAATTGGCAAAATCTGAATTTCCACCATAGTAAAACCGAGTTTGATAGTTCGCCTCTACGAATTGCGATGCAAATTGACCTATACTACCATATCTTTCGGGGTGTTGCAGTATAGATCCTTGTGGATGTGCGGGATAACCTGCAAACAGAGCACCTAACCCTTTGTCGCTTCTATTGCCGGTGGCATAGCAATTTGAGAAAAAGTATCCTTCCGAAGCGATGCGCTTTAGATTGGGAATAGCTGTTTTTCCTTCAACGGTGAAATCGAAAAGATTTGCCGTAAAACTCTCCATTACAACGATTACCAAGTTTGGTCGCGCTCTATTTAGAATTGAAATGGTAGAGTCCGTATTAGCTTGGAATCGTAACAGATAAGGAGCGAGGGAATCGTTCCACGAAGTCCCCGTATCCTTGCTAGTCATGAAAAAAGAGCTGGCAAAATTCCAGGGAGCATTAATGGCCGTATGATTTAAAATCTGCTTTTGTGAGAAAAATGCCGTACTGGCATTTACCGCTGAAACATCGATGCTTCCACGCGCCAATAATATAATAATGGGCAATACCAATAATCCATTGAGTTGCCAAAATCGATTAAAAGTAAGTTTAATGGATGGGATTACACGCCGCACAAAAACAATTGTTGCAACAACAACAAAAATTGCCAATGCGCCCAAAAGAAGCCGTTTCAAAACACTCAGCGATGCCAATGCCTCTTTGGGAGTGAGCAAATATTTCAAAACCGACGAATCGATTTTATAGCCCCAATAGGTATAAAGTTCGGCATCAGAGAAAATAAGTGCCAAAAGGATTATGAGTATAATTCCGGTAATCACTCCATAGACACGCTGAAACCTACGATTTCCAAAAAGAAAGGGAGAAAACAGGAATAGAACAAAGGTTGCATAGGCCGACATGGAGATATCGAGCCGAAAACCATACAGAAACGTTTGCATGAGTTCGTATGCGGAAGCGTCGATGGAATTGAGATTCCATAAAATAAAAATCACACGACCGAAAACAAACAAGAGGTAAAATGACAATAGAGTGATGGCTTGAAAACCCCACCACTCCATTGATCCATATCGAATTGATTTATGAATAGGCCACTGTTTAGACATAGTTTTTAAACATAAAAAAAGGCAGAGTCAATCGAGGTTATTCATAAATTGTTTCAAGAAATGTATAAAATGCAGGGTCGTCGCCAACATATTGTGCTACAATTTCACCCTCAGGACTAATAATTACTTTGGTCGGAAACGCTTTAATGCTGTATAACGAAAGAACATCGGTTCCCGGTTGTGTATATGCATTTACGTGTTGCCATGTCAATTTGTCGTCTTTAATGGCTTGCAACCATTCGTCGTTTTCTTTGTCGGCAGCAATTCCCAGCATTTGTAGCCCTTTTGATTTGTATTTATCAACCGTCTGTACAAGTTTCGGATGACTTATCCGACAAGGCTTACACCAGCTACCCCAAAAATCGATAACCAAGTACCGACCACTAAAATCGGAGAGCTTAATGATTTCATTATTGCTATCGATTAACTCAAAATCAGGGGCTTGATTGCCAATTGTGGTTTCGGAACTTTCATAAAAATCGTTGGCAAGCATTTTTCCATAAGTTGTTGCCTTAACCCGTTCGGTAAGAAGATCGTACAACGGTTTCACCTTTCCCATTTCATGAAATTGCGCTATATACATTTTTATAATAAATGGCGAAAGATCAGCGTCGTCATTGTTTCGTACAAACTCGGCATACAAATCGACCAAGTTCATATATTCGGCACGAATATTATCCCGCATTTGATCCAATTGAACTCCTTCCAATTGTCCTTGTCGTAGGATGTCAACCAACGAATCGACCAAAACCTGTTGTTTTCCCACAAACCGAACCAAAGCATTCATTTGATTATTCATTGGAGATCCTCCGATGGTCGATAAATGCATGGTATTCACATCTCCCGATATTTTAATCTCGGCTCCTGGTTCAACAAAAAACTGGGTTGGCATTGGAGGTATAGGACCTTCGCTGGTCATTTTCATGTGTTTGGGATCGTCAACGGTAATCATGGCAACTCGCACAGTATCAATAATTCCTGAGAAGGAAACTTGGTCAGCGGTGGCTTTTAAACTATCCACTCTAAATCCTTGTGGGTTTGTAGGATCTTCAATCAACATCACAACATCACTCCCACTTATTCCAGTAATTGTAGCATCAACACTATAAGAATTGGGCTTTGTGGAATTGCTATCGCAAGACGCAAACGTAATTGCCAGAATGGGCAATAAAAAAAGTAATTTTCTCATATTGGTATGTTTGTATATTAATAAATTCAAAGAGGTAGCAAAGATAATATTCTTTCTCGGCATAGTTTAATTATATTTTTCAAAAACGAACTCCATGACACACGAGAATCGTTGAATTGCGAATTATCGAAGTGTTAATTCAAAAAACAACTGGAGATTGCCAGTTCTACAGATTATGCGTTATCATTGGGATTATCTTTAGGATTCAACAATTTACAGCATCTCAAAACATTATTTTGCGATTTTGTAGGACAACAAATTAAACAAAATAAAGTTTTACATCAATCAGTGGCGTTCATTCATTCCTATTTCGTATTTTTGTTTGCAACAATTTTAATTATCAACAAAAGGGACTTAAAATAACCATCCATCTAAGAGTAAAATCATGAAACTAAAAACACTTGCAATTTTAATATCGGCAACATCCATTGTATTTGGGCAAACCCCATACACAGCCGATGATTTCATTACTAATGGATCGATGTTTATTTACCAAAACAGTCAATTTATAGACCAACCACAACCCCTTTCAACCTTTACAACAGATGGTTGGAATTTCCAATGGCCCACCAATTTTGAGAACGACACCGTATTCACTGAATCCGTTGCCAATCTGAATATGGAGGCTCAATTTCCGGATGCCGATTTTTGTTTAGCACAAACCGGTGCTTTTGCCGTCTTAAAACTAAACGAAAATAAACTGTGGATTTTGGGTATAATTGCATCATTTAATGACTACTCCTTCCCTGTTATCCTATCGGAATCCATTGATATAATGCACTTTCCCCTTCTTGTGGGCAATTCTATTGTACGTGAGCGATCCATACCCATAACCCTCACTCCCGCCCAGTTGGGAATAACGGCTGCCGCCTTAGGAATCCCTATTGAAC
>JAQVXQ010000033.1 GCA_028709085.1 Salinivirgaceae bacterium
CATCGCTGCTGAATTCAATGTTGTGGTAACCGTAAATCCCGAAAATAGTGGAATTATTACGGGCGATGGAAGCTATAATTTTAACGACAACGTAACATTAACGGCTACTCCGGCAGAAGGATTCCAATTCGTAAACTGGACAGATGCACAAAATACAGAACTGGGAACAGCAACAACCTATCAATTTACAATGCCTGCCGAAAATGTGGCAATCAATGCAAATTTCATAGCAAATGTTTCTGCTACCATCAACCCAAATTCTGGAACAGTCTATGAATCAGAGTTAGCAGATTTAGAAACAA
Source organism: Salinivirgaceae bacterium (assembly GCA_028709085.1). GTDB lineage: Bacteria > Bacteroidota > Bacteroidia > Bacteroidales > Salinivirgaceae > JAAYQU01. Next base: position 303 of record JAQVXQ010000033.1, read on the forward strand.
TTATCACTTGGAACGATGCAAATTCGATTCTATCAATTATTGCTGAAACTAACGGCGATGCAGTTCCACTTGTACTCAATGAAGACTACACCATTGAAGATATTGATGGGGCAACAGCCAAACTCACCTTCTTAACCAGCAACGATAACTTTGGAAATGGCACAAAAGGCGAAATTGTGACCAATAGTACCATTAATTTCAATAGCGGAGAACCTTCAATTTATACAATCACCTACATTTACACCGACATGTACTTGGTATCCTTTATTGTAAACGACATAAACGGAAATTCAATTTCTGACGCAACTCTAGTTTTCAATGGAATAGAACTTGAACAAGGTCAATATGAAGTTGGATATGTAGAAGCCGGAGAGTACGCCTATTCAGTGTCTCGCGAAGGATATATAACCACAAGTGGGATCATAAATGTTGAAGATCAAGACATTGAAACAACGGTGGTTTTAAATCTGCCTCCATCCTATGAAGTAACGTTCCACACCGCAAGCGCAGGAACAAACGTAGAAGGTGCCGAAATAACTATTAATCAACAAGTAATTACCACCGATAATAGCGGGAATGCATCCATATTATTACAGGACGGAACCTATCCATACAGCATTTCAAAAAACAATTATGAATTAAATGTGGGAGAAGTCATTGTATCAGGAAGCGATAAACTAGTTGAAATAGAACTTATTTCTGGATTAGAAACACTGGGGCAAATTCAACTTAAGATCTATCCAAACCCAGTGGAAGATGTTTTATTCATCGAACGAAACAATAATATACCGGTAATGCTTGATATCTATACTGAATCTGGAACTCTAATCAACTCTGTTCCATGGAACACAGAACAATTTGAGATGGACATGCGAACTTTCAAAACAGGATTTTTCATAATTCAAATCAGGGGTGAAAACATGAACAAATCGCTTCGATTTATTAAAAACTAACATCCTTGAAATAGGAACAGCCCCTGTAGAATTTCTATGGGGGCTGTTTTTTTTTAAATATCTTGAAAAACAGCCATAAATCGAGACTATCTCACTAAAAAATACGTTATGCAGGTACAATAGGTACTTAAAAATTAATAACTTTGCACCCCAATTGACCATTTTATCATAACCAACTATGTTTGAATACATTCGAGGCGAAATCACTCAACTTACTCCAACCTATCTAGTTATAGAAACCGGAGGGATTGGATATTATCTACAAATCTCTTTAAATACCTATTCGGTTCTCCAAAATATCGAAAACAGCAAAAACGCTAAGATATTTACACACAGCGTAATTAAAGAGGATTCCCATCTGCTTTTTGGATTTCATGAGGAGACCGAACGTAAACTATTTCGACAACTAATAACCGTTTCGGGAATTGGCGCAAATACTGGGCGAATGATGCTTTCGTCAATGAACCCCGAAGAATTAATAACTGCAATTGCCCAAGGAGATGTGGCAACTTTAAAGTCAATAAAAGGAATCGGATTAAAAACATCACAGCGAATAATTATTGAATTAAAAGACAAAATAGGATCAAGTTCGGCGCAACAAGAATTATTTACTTCTTCAAACAATACCAATCGCGACGAAGCGTTATCTGCATTGATAATGTTAGGCTTCCAAAAGAAAGCTGTTGAAAATGTTGTGAGCAAAGAAATTCAAAAAAAGAATGAGATAAGCGTTGAAGAACTTATCAAAAATGCCCTCAAACAGTTATAAATTAAACTATTGTCCGATCTTGAAACGCTTCATCAGATTAATATTATTTATTATATTCACCTTTAGCTATTCCCTTATTTCTGCACAAGAAACGGAAACGAAGCCGCCTGTAAACTTGGTTTTTCCATTCAATGATAACAACGGTTTAATCCACGATACCACCAATTTCTCATCACCTCTGATGATGGATTTGCCCGAAGCGGTGAAAGAAGAAATTGTATATGACCCAGCCACCGGAGAATACATACTAAAACGTACCATAAACGGAAAAGTAGATTACCGTCCGCCTGTTCGGATGACCCTAAAAGAATATGCAGACTACGATGCAGAAACATCAATGCGAAATTATTGGTCAGATCGCGCACGAAATGAAAATTTTGAACACCAAAGCGGTCTGATTCCAAAACTATATGTGGGAGGAAAACTCTTTGAAACAATTTTCGGAAGCAACACAATTGACATTAAAGTACGAGGACAAGCAACCTTAACATTTGCCTTGCAATACGATAAAACCGACAACGAAATATTGCCGGAACCCATGCGCCGTAACGTAACCTTCAATTTTGATGAGCGCATTCAGATAAACGTAAACGGGAAAATTGGGGAAAACCTCGAACTCGAGGTAAAATACGATACCGAAGCTGCCTTCGAATTTGAGAATAAAATGAATATTCGTTTTAAAGGCGACGAAGACGATATAATCCAACGTATTGAAGCCGGGAACGTTTCCCTTCCACTTTCAGGATCATTAATCCGAGGAAATCAAAGCCTTTTTGGACTATTAACCGAACTTAAATTCGGGAAATTTAACATCACCACACTTTTCTCGCAACAAAAAAGTGAAACAAAAACCATTGAAGTTCAGGGAGGTGCGCAAAAAACGAAATTTAAAGTTCGAGCGCATGAATATGACGAAAATAGACACTTCTTTCTAGGACATCATTTCCGAGACAAATATGAATCGGCACTCGCTAATCTTCCTTTAATTCAGTCGGGATCGTCAATTCAAACCATTGAGGTGTGGGTTCTAAATCGTAAAGCGGAAGTAAACAACACCCGAAACATTGTAGCTTTTCTCGACCTCGCCGAATACAACGTCAACAATGTTCAAAACACAAACGTAGTCACCAGTATAACAGGAAGTAATGCTCAAAACAACGCTAACAATCTTTATGGAGATGTAAAAGATGGAGTTCGTTCCATATCTGGTGCTGCTGAATTTCTAAACGCAACGCCTGAACTTAAAATAGGTAGAGATTATGAGATTGTTGAAAATGCCCGTAAACTCTCCACTTCCGAATATCGGATAAACAATACATTAGGCTATATCTCTTTAAACTCAACGCTGAAAGCCGACGAAATTCTTGCCGTTGCTTATAAATACGACTACGCAGGATCCACATTTTCTGTGGGTGAAATATCGAGCGATATTGAGGGCACAGGAACACTCGTGGTTAAACTTATAAAAGGAACAAGTTTCTCGCCCAAGTATAAAAATTGGAACTTAATGATGAAGAACGTATATCGACTTGGAGGTTACCAAATTAACAAAGAGGATTTCGTGCTCGATGTAATCTACAAAGACGACTCTGTGGGTAGAGAAGTATATTCATTAAGCACCCCAAAATACCCAAATATTGACGGAGAACAACTTATAAGATTGCTTAATTTAGATAATCTAGACCAACAAGAACAGAGCGTTAAAGAAGGCGATGGAGTATTCGACTATGTTTCTGGAGTTACCATAGATCCACAGCGAGGCGTTATTTACTTCCCAGTGTTGGAGCCATTTGGACGATATCTACGATCCAAATTTGGCGACGCAACCAATTCTCAGGCCATGTCTGATGCTCAAAAATATATTTTCCTCGAACTATATGACTCTACGAAAACCTACGCCCAACAAATTGCCAATAAAAACAAATTCGAAATACAGGGAGAGTACAAGTCGGCTGGAGGAAGTGAAATTTCACTCAATGCAATGAATATTCCGCGTGGTTCGGTGCAAGTTACTCATGGAGGATCAGCATTAACTGAAGGTACAGATTACACCATTGACTATATGCTTGGCAGACTAACGGTTATAAAGCCCGGCGTTCTTGAAAGTGGCACGCCCGTGCAAATTACGTTAGAGAGCAATTCAATGTTCTCAATCCAAACAAAAACCCTTATGGGTGCGCATATGACCTATGATTTCGGTACAAAATTCAATATGGGCGCCACCATCTTAAATCTTAGAGAAACACCGTTAACAAAAAAAGTTAATATTGGCAACGAACCCATCAACAACACAATTTGGGGCCTCAATGCCAGCTACAAAAGCGAAGTTCCATTTCTTACCAAACTCATCGACAAAATCCCACTTTTATCAACAAAAGCAAAGTCGTCGATAACGGTCGAGGGCGAATTTGCACATTTAATTCCTGGACACAATAAGGTAATCGATAAAAAAGGAAAGGCATTTATCGACGATTTTGAAGGAGCAACCTCAAACATCGATTTACGTCAATACTATCCTTGGTCAATTGCATCAACACCTCGACTTTTCGAAGAGAGCAACCGGCCAACAAACGATCTTAGTTATCGGTATAACGCTGCACATTTATCGTGGTACACAATTGATCAACTATTTTACGAAAATGGTTCGCCAGTGAGCAAAAATGCAATGTCAAGTCTTTATACGTGTCAATTTAAAGAGACACAACTTTTCCCAAACATCGACAACCAACAAAGTTTATACAATAACATTCCCATTCTGAACCTTGCCTATTACCCAAAATCGAGAGCAGCATATAATTACAATTTCACCGAAATGGATTCTGCGGGAAACTTTCAAAATCCCGAAGCAAAATGGGGTGGAATGCAACGAGCCTTACCCTCATCCGATTTTGAGACGCTCAACGTAGAATTTATCGAATTCTGGCTCATGGATCCCTACGCTGAAGATACATTAAACTCTGTTTTCAGAACAGCACAAAATCCCCGTTTGTACTTTAACTTGGGAGATATAAGCGAAGATATTTTAAAAGATGGTCGGAAAAGTTTTGAGCAAGGACTTCCAAAAACAGCCGAAGTTGTTAATGTGGAAGAGACCGCATGGGGACGAGTATCGAAACTACAAGCAATTATTGACGCTTTTGATAATAACGCTACCGCTCGACAATACCAAGACATTGGATTAGATGGGCTTAATAATAACGACGAAAAGGATTTCTTTAGCGATAAACTGGCAACCATTATTAACCACCCAACAATGTCTCAAGAGATTAAAGATATATTTATCAATGACCCATCAGGCGATGATTTTCAATACTACCGAGGCGATAATGTGGATAATAATGAGATTACAGCCGATAACATATTGGAGAGATATCGATATTTCTCCGGAACTGAAAACAACTCTCCCGCGAACGTGAGTACAAATTTCACAGCAAGTTCGACATCAAAACCCAATGGCGAGGATATAAACGGCGACTTTACGCTAAATCAATCGGAGAACTACTACCAATACGAAGTCGACCTCTCACCAGAAAACTTTAATACAAATAAAAAGCACATTGTTGACGAGGTCTCAGTTTCCATACGATTGCCTAATAACCAAACAAAATCGGTAAAATGGTATCAATTTAAAATACCAATTCGAAAACCCGACTCTCACGTAGGCGAAATTGCTGATTATCGTTCAATACGTTTTATGCGTATGTTTTTAACTGGTTTTGACGAAGATGTGGTACTCCGTTTTGCCAAACTTGATCTAGTACGAAGCGACTGGCGTCGTTTTGAAGCAGCAATTGAAGAGAATGGTGAAAATCTGAACCCAAACATTAACCTTGACGAAACAAACTTTGAGGTTTTTACGGTAAATATCGAAGAGAATGCTTCTCGCACACCCGTCAACTATATTTTACCCCCAGGTGTAGATCGTGAAATTGATAATGGAGGCACACAAGCGTCGCAACTCAACGAGCAATCCCTTGCTCTCCGACTTACAAATCTACCCGATGGATATGGAAAAGCCGTCTATAAAAATATAGATATGGACATGCGTCGATACGGAAAGATAGAGATGGATGTTCACGCAGAATCGGTTCTTGGGGAATCTGAAATTATGGATAACGAAATTTCAGTTTTTATTCGTCTAGGAACCGACTTCCAAGACAATTACTACGAATACGAAATCCCTTTGGCAGTAACGCCCCATGGAAATTACCCCGATAATGGTTGGGGACGAAATCAAGTATGGCCTGCCAGTAACCGTCTTGACCTTGCTTTTCAAAATTTACGAGATGCAAAAAATATTCGAAATGTCGCCATGTCGGAAGTAGGCAGTTCCATTAGTTTTCATACCGAGTATGTGGTGCAAGATGGAAAAAACAGAATTAAAGTAAAAGGAAACCCAAGTTTAGCTGAGGTGCAGTCGATAATGATTGGGATTAGGAATCCACGCAACGACGCAACAAGTAAATCGGTGGAAGTATGGGTTAACGAATTGGCATTGACCGACTTTGCAAATGAAGGGGGCTGGGCTGCAACAGGACGAATATCGACACAATTGGCCGATTTTGCCAGTGTTACAATTGCAGGAAGTACTTCAAAATCTGGGTTTGGATCGCTCGAAAACAGAATGAGCGAACGGCAAATGGATAATATTAACCAATACGATATTTCAACCAATGTCGAACTTGGACGGTTTTTCCCTAAAAACGCAAACGTTCGAATTCCCATGTATTTTGGATATGGAGAAGTATTTGTAACACCACAATACAACCCTCTGGACCAAGATATACCACTAAGTGTCTCCTTGGCAAATCCAAACCTATCCAATGAAGAGAAAGAAGAACTTCAAAATATTGCAAGGGACTACACCCGCAGAAAAAGTCTGAACTTTACCAACATAAAAATAGGGAAACCATCGCAAAATCCTCATTTTTGGGACGTGTCAAACTGGACCGCCGGATACTCCTTTACCGATATTTTTATGCAAAATCCAAGTTCAGAATACAACAGCCAAAAACGCCATGTTGGTACGTTGGGATATGTTTACAATAACCGCCCTAAATCGGTAGAACCATTCAAAAAAATAAAACTATTTCGCCACAACTCATTGGCACTTATTCGCGATTTCAACTTCTACTATGCTCCCAATCAAATATCATTCACAACCCAAATTGAACGCAGATATAATGAGATGTTGAGAAGGAACTTGAATAATCCAAACCAGATTTTTAATCCCACCTACAACAAAGATTTTAGGTGGACAAGAAACTACATGTTCTCGCAAAATATTTCACAAGGTATCAAAGTTGATTTCTCAAGTAATGTCCTAGCACGAATCGACGAGCCGGAAGGAAGACTCGATAGGGAAATGGAACATTATGAGCGACGTCGAGATTCAATTATGACAAGCATCACAAAGTTAGGGACCACTACCGATTACAATCATAATCTGAAAGTATCCTACAATATACCAATAAATAAAGTTCCGGGGTTTGGATGGGTTCAAGCCAATGCAAACTTCATGAGTCAATATGATTGGAAGATAGGCCCCGAAATGCAAGATACGAGCCTCAACTTTGGAAATCAAATACAAAACAGCAACGATAAAACCTTAACTATCGGGCTTAATTTTAATCGTCTCTTTACAAAAGTTGGATTTATTGACAATGTACACAAGAAATTCAAGAAACCCTTGGACAAACGATTCAGCGAAAAAGAAGTTATTGATGTTCAATACAAGCAAGAACGACTCCGACTACGTGCTAACCAGGAAAGAGCAATAACGCATAAACTGCAAACAATTGATCTTAAAATTACAATTACCGATAGTGAGGGAAATGCTGTAAAGTTCGAACATACGGTTGACAATCCAAATCGAATCTCCATTACCGTTGACAGCACTCTTGTTGATGGAATTATAATTGTAGATGGAAAACGCGAACGAAATCAACATCCCCTAAAAATAGCATTCGAATATTTAACTCGGATTTCAACCGGATTAATGAATGTAAACCTCAATTACAACGAAAAACATGGTTCTATTTTAAGTGGATATAGCCAAGGCGTAGATTATTTAGGAGCAAGTTCGAAATTTGAAGCCCCAGGTTGGGCATATTTATTAGGATTTGCCGATGAAAATTTCATACAAGACGTACTTGAGAATAAATGGATGTCGAACAAAATTACACAATCCATAGTAAATCCATTCACCCTAACCTATGGAAGACGCATAAATTTAAAAGCAACCATTGAACCGTTGCCCGACTTAAAAATCCAACTCGATTGGGTACACAATTCAACGTCTAACCAAACTAAGCAATATTACGCTATTGATGGCGTATATGCTTACGAAAACGGTCAATATGTTGGCTACAATCACCAAATTAATGGGAATTACACGCACTCTTTTAATGGAATCAGAACTTCATTTCAGTCAATCGACAACAAAACCTTCTCGTCCGAAGCATTGGATAATTTTAAAAAATATCGTTGGGATGTTGCGTGGGAAATTGCCAAAGAACGGGCTAGAAATGACAACGGGTACAATCCAGGAGAACAAACTTTAGGGAGTTTTCCAGATAAATACACCGAAAATCATCCCGAAGTATTAATGCAGGCTTTTAAAGCAGCCTTTGCTGGAACAAATCCTACTGTTTTTGAGAAAGGTCCTGGAAAAATTGTACCTTCAATAATGGCGGCGCTCCCTAACTGGAGAATCGATTATAAGGGTTTAAGTAAAATAAAAGCCATCAGCAAGTACTTTAAATCCATCAATCTTACCCATACCTATCAAGCAAATTACACCCTTGGAAGTTATCAATCAAATCCCGAATACATCGCAAGTTCAAGCGGATATACGGAATCTTTAAATATTGAAGGAACCTATTACGCCCCCGAGTTTTTAACCAGCACCGTATCTTTCCAAGAGAAATTTGGACCCCTAGCCGGTATTAATGTTGTATGGAAAAATGGAGTAAACACGGGGTTCAACTTCAATAAAGATCGAAATGTTGCCCTAAACATAACCAATAGTACCATTACAGAAATCCGAGGATGGGAAATGAGCCTTCGATCGGGCTACACCATAAAGGACGTTCCGTTGGTATTTAAAACCTCAAAGGGCGGACAACATAAATTTATGAGCAATATAAATATCTCTGGTGACTTTTCTATTCGCGATAATGTTACCTATAATCACCAATTATCGTTGGGAATTTCAGAGCGAATTTCCGGTAAAATCAACTATGCTTTTAAAATAGGCGCCGATTATCAGCTAAATAAAAATTTAAATGTTAGAGGATTTTACGAACATACGATTGATAAACCTTGGGTATCAACATCATTCCGAACCGTTCGGGCTAAATTTGGATTTAGTATCAATTATCGACTTACAGAGTAATTGAAATAAAAAAAGGATGTCATGTTTACCACGACATCCTTTTTTTTGAGATGGAAATTCTAATGTTTATGGTTGATTACAAAATTGGCAATTTGATTTAAAGGCATAATATGTTGCACTGCTCCCAACTTAATGGCCTCCTTTGGCATGCCAAAAACAACACACGACTTTTCATCTTGCGCAACGGTTACCGCTCCACTCTCCTTCAATTCAAGGAGTCCGCGTGCTCCATCGTCGCCCATTCCTGTCATAATTATTCCCATTGTATTTCCTCCTGAATACATGGCAGCACTGCGAAACAAAATGTCTACCGATGGGCGATGCCTGTTTACTAAAGGGCCATCATTTATTTCCACATAATATCGAGCTCCACTTCGCTTTAATACCATATGGTGATTTCCGGGCGCAATTAAAGCCCTTCCTCTTAATATAGTATCATTATGGGCCGCCTCTTTTACCGAAATTTGGCACAACTCGTTCAATCGGTCGGCAAAAGAACGTGTGAAATGTTCCGGCATATGCTGAACAATTACAATCCCTGGCGTATCGGGAGGCAATGCCATTAAAAACTCGCGTAAAGCTTCGGTACCTCCTGTTGATGCGCCAACGGCAATAACCATCTCTGTGGTCTTAATCATTGATTGTCCTTTTACAAAAGGAAGTACCGCATCGGCGCTCAGTTTTGGTTGTACTTGCATTGGTTCTCCAACAAAAGTACGACGCTCTTTTTTGGACTGAATTGGGTTTATTGTCGTTGAACTTGGTGTTGGAATTGGTGTTGAAATTGATTCTTGTACTGGTGCTGTAGAATTAAGCTGAGTCGTCTGTATGCGTGTTAATCGTCGGACTTTGGCTCTTGCTGCTGCTTTTACGGCATCAATAATCCGAACGCTCGATTCCTCAATAAACTCCTTGGTACTCATATTGGGTTTAGTAATAATATCGACGGCTCCAAATTCCAACGCTCGCATTGCTGTTTCGGTTCCTTTAATCGTTAGGGACGATATAATTACAACCGGAATTGGATGTTGACTCATGATCTTTTTCAAGAATGTAAGACCATCCATTCGGGGCATTTCAACGTCTAAAGTAATAACATCGGGAACCTCCTCGCGAATTTTATTGGCAGCAAAATAGGGATCTGCCGCCACACCCATAACTTCAATCTCGTTATCTTGATTTAAGATGGAAGAGAGTGTTTGTCGTACAACTGCCGAATCATCAACAATAAGAACTTTTATTTTTGCCACAGCTATTTTTAATTAATCTCTAATTTAGTGTTTTATTCCTTCGTAGTATTAGTTGCCACCGTTCTTTGAATTATTTTCATGAGTACTGCTCCGGTTTGAGTGTTGAATTGGATCTTTCGTCCAAATTTCCCGGCAGTGTCCGACGCTACTATCTTTATGCCCTCCTCTTTTAACATTACTTCGGCGATTTCAATGTTTCGCTTACCAATATTAAACAGATTCGAGCTTGTATCAATAACCTCTCCTCCGCCAAAAACTTTCGCTATTAAATTCTCTTTTCTACTTCCCTTTCTCAACATTTGATCGATCAATTTTTCAATGGCAATATTCCCATATTTAGGAGATGCTAATCCTTGACCATTCCAAAATGGAAGCATGTAATGATTAATTCCACCGTACTTTCGTTCTTTGTCGTACAAACAAACAGAAACACACGATCCCAAAATAGTATGCACTAAATGTGGCTCGGCGGAAAAAAACATTGCTGCTGGATATAAATAATGTATCGGAAAATTATCTGCCATGTCTAAAACGTCTGGTTGCCAACGTCATTAAATAAAAACTCATTGCCATCAGAAGCAAACCCATCGGGTACTTGTTCCGTTGGTTTTGGAATGCTTATTATGATCAACGTTCCTTTATTCTCTTCACTGGTTAGCTCTATTCTTCCTCCAAGAATATCAATGTACGCTTTGGTTACGGAAAGGCCTAAGCCATATCCTTCGTTTACAGAGTTTATCTCTTTGTTCCCCTTCTCAAATCGATCAAAAATTCGTTCTAAATGGTCGTGAGGAATACCTTTTCCTTGATCACGAATAGATATAAATAGCTCATTATCCAATACTCCGGCATTAATTTCAATGTTGCTTGCAGCGCTACTAAACTTAATACTATTGTTTACAATATTGGACATAATAAGCTTCAACATCTCCGCATCGGTAGGAAATATGAATTGATTGCAATACTCCTCGGAGGTTGTATAATTGAAATTTACCGTCAATTTTTTCTGCTTGCTTTTATAACCATACACATCAATAACACTATTAATTAGACTATTAATATCAACATTATTAATGTCAATCATTGTTTGCCCTGATTCAACTTTAGCCGCCGCAAAAATATTGCGCAACTGAAAATCGAGATTAAAAGCCTCACTATAAATAAGTTGTGCCAATGGTTTTGCTTTTTCAAAATCGCTTGCACCAATAGACATTATTGCCTTGCTCAATCCTAAAATCGAGGCAAATGGATTCACCAACTCGTTGGTTATATTTGACAAAAAATGACTCTTAAGGGATTCACTCTCATTCAATTTAACGTTCGCTAATTTCAATTCTTTATTCAACTCTGTCAGCTGATTTAAAGAAGTTATACTATTTTCCATACGAATTTTCAATTCGTTTAGAAGTTCTTGATCTGTTAATTGAAGTTTACTCATTTTTACCTAATAACTTATTAATTAATTCCACCAATTTCAGTTCAGAAAAGGGCTTCGCGATAACAGCATCGGCACCCAATTCCATTGCCATTTCTAAGTATTTATTGGCTGTAATCGATCCTCCACTAGTTGTTGCAATAATTTTAATATCTGTGGGGTTTGATTTAATTTCCATAATCAATTCAAATCCCTCTTTTTCGGGCATTATTATATCGGTAAGAATTACATCGTACCTATTCGCGGCTATTTTTTTTAATCCTTCGACTCCATTAGCCGCTTCATCAATAATAATGGGGTACTCACCAAGCGAATCTTTAATTATTTCCCGCAAAATTATGTCATCATCAATAATTAACAACCTAGTTAGCATATCTTATTTTCTTTGAAATATGGTTGGTTTTAAATGATTTAACGGGACATTCATGTTTGTAATCGATTCGGAATGACCTAAAAAGAAGTACCCATTCGGTTTTAAATGCCTACATAATTTATTTATAACACTCTCCTGTGTCTCACGATCAAAATAAATTAGTGTGTTTCTACAAAAAATAACATCAAATGTTTCATTCATTGGATATGAGCTCTCCATAAAATTGAGTCGTCCAAACTTTACCTTTGATCGTAAAGCAGGAATTACTCTCACCACTTTATTTTGAGGATCGCGTGATTTTAAAAAGTATTTCCGCTTTAATGTCATGGGAATTACATCCGTTTTTTCTTCCTTATAAATAGCCTCAATGGCATTTTTCAGTACTACAGTTGATATGTCGGTGCCAATGATCTGAAAATCAATATTATTCTTCATTTCAGCATATTCACTAATTGTCATTGCTATTGTATAAGCCTCCTCACCACTTGAACATCCTGCACTCCAAATTTTTATGGAACGTTGGTTGTTGGCAACGGCTTCGGGCAAAATAACCTCACGCATGAAATCAAAATGAACGGGTTCCCTAAAAAAATCGGTTTTATTGGTCGAAACAACATCCATCATATGAATTGCCTCTTCGCTCCCTTTTGTGCTAAAAACATAGTCGGAGTACTCTTTAAACGTGGGGATATTCAAATGTCGCAAACGCTTTTGAAGACGACTTTGTAACATTACTTTCTTCGCAGGAGGCATTTTTATCCCATACTCACTATAAATGTAATTGCTGAGCAAATTAAACTCCTTATCACTAAGCTGCACATTAAAAAAAACACGTGACGATTCGTCCATACAGAAAATGGTTTCAGCTAAATAAAATTAATGATTAATAACAGATCTAATCTACAATCTCTCCTGCTTCTTCTGTTTTAGTTTGAAGCATAATAACCTCATCGGTGGAGAATATTAAATCAATGTTTAACAGCATAATAAATGAATCTTCGCCGTTGCGCCACATTCCTTTAAGGAACTCAGCTTTATATCGGGTTCCAATACTTGGTGATGGTTCGATTAGATTCTCATCAATTTCCAACACTTCACTAACGGCATCTACCAATATTCCGAGCATTACCTCTTCACCATTAATGGCTACATTCAAGACAATAATACAGGTATCAACCGATGTTTCGATCTTTCCCATGCCAAATTTAACGCGCATATCAATTACAGGCAACACATTGCCACGTAAATTAATAACCCCTCTCATAAATTCGGGAGCATGTGGCACTTTTGTAATTGGTTTTAATTCCAAAATATTTAAAACCTTCTGTACGTCTGTGGCAAACGTCTCCTCACCAAGTCGAAACGACAAGTAGGTTTGGATATCTTTTACCAAATTTTCAGCTTCTTTTTGATCTTTCGCTTTCATAAATTTATCCTCCAATTTTTATTTCATTTTTAGCAAATTGCTCCACCAATTTATTAGGATCTAAAACCAATGCAACCGAACCATCGCCTAGAATTGTTGCTCCGGAAAAGAAATCCTGTCCCTTAAACATTGTTCCCAATGGTTTTAACACGGCTTGGTATTCACCAACAATCTCATCGATGGTCAATCCTATGTAATGATCATTATACTCCATTGTTACAACACGTTCTATTGCGGGTGGTGGAGTTTCAAAATTAAAATGTTTTCTGAGATTTATGGCAGGAACTCGTTCATCGTCGGCCAGAATCAAATTATTAATTGCGTGTTCAAGTTTTTCGTGTTGATATTCATAGACTTTGTAAACTGAATTCAAAGGAATAACCATATGCGTATCATCAATCCGAACTAAAAGTCCGTCAATTATTGAAAGTGTAAGTGGTAATTTTATGGTTACGGTGCTTCCTTTTCCAAGTTCGGTTTCAATTTCTACTTGACCGCGCAAATCGCTAATTTTCCGTTTCACAACGTCCATTCCCACGCCTCGTCCAGACAGATTTGTTATTGATTGAGCAGTGGTAAACCCAGGTAAAAACAGTAGATCTAACGTCTCTTTACGCGACAATTCTACCTCTGGGCTTATAATTCCCTTTTCAATTGCCTTTCGTCTAATCTTAGCAAGGTCAATCCCTTTACCATCATCCGTAATCTGAATGTAAACATTTGTTCCTGAATAATATGCGTTAAATAGAATTTTCCCAGTTGCCGGTTTTCCGTTGGCAACACGTTCATCTATAGTGTCTTCAATTCCATGATCCATGGAATTTCGAATGATATGCATCACAGGATCAACCAGCATTTCAATGATATTTTTATCCAGCTCGGTTTCGGTTCCTTTGGTTTCAAACAAAACATCTTTTCCCAAATTTTGTGAGAGTTCGCGAATCAACCGTTGAAAGCGAGTAACCATATTTGCGGCAGGAATCAGGCGAATACTAAAAACATCGTCACGAAGACGTCGGGTAATTTTCTCAATTTCTTCTGAAATAGGGGTCAATTCGGCATCGTGATTTTGCTGTGCAAAAAGCGATAATTGGGCTTGAATCGTAACCAACTCACTTACCCAATTAATTAAGTCGTCGAGTTTTTCGCTTGATACGCGTATTGACGATATGGTTTGATCTCTTCCGTGGCCACTTGCCGATGATTTTCTTTGGATCAGCGTTTCGTTCTCACTGTGAATTTTCTCGAGATCCTGTGTTAAACTATGTAGGGCTTCAATAACAATTGACTCTTTATTGGCAAGGGTTTCCGCTAAAATTTTCCTATACGATTTATCGGCCAACAGATTAATATCACTCAGCTTTTGCACTTCGATTTTTGATCTGTTATTGGTGAAAATAAAAACGTCCATGATTGCGTTAATGCCTTCGGCGGTCGTCAATATTACGTTCCATCCCATGTAACATTCCGTGGGATCAATATCGTTCAGTTTTGGAATGCGCGAATATTTCGGAACAACAACGGCTTCGCCCAATTGGCATAGGTCGTCGAGAAGAAAGAGTGGATTTGATCCATCTTGAAAAAAATCGGGCGATGGGTCAAAAGAGATGAAATATGTTTTTGTTTTTCGTATAACATCCTCATCATCAAGTATCAAACGCACGTTTTCTATTTTTGGAGAGTTTTGATTCAACACTTGCTCAATTCGAACAATAAATTTTTTATTTGCAGCGGCTAATTCGGCAAAATTTGCGTCTGTTTCTTCAATCAATCGACGTAAATGATCAACTGCATTTAACGTTATATCGAGTATATCCTCGGTAACTTGCAACTCTCCCGCTCGTATTTTATCGTATATATTTTCAAGTAAATGAGTGAATTGGTCAATAAGTGTAAATCCAAACATTGCACTACCTCCTTTGAGTGAGTGCATTACTCGGAAAACTTGTTCTACAATTGACTGATCCGTTTTATTTCCTTCCAACTGAAGGACTAACTGTTCCAGATCACTGATAAGCTCGTTGGCTTCTTCTTTAAACTTCTCTCTAAATGCTTCCATCACCTTGCCACTTTATTGATTGCTTCTAATAGTTTTTCCGGAACAAATGGTTTTACGATCCATCCGGTTGCTCCAGCGTCTTTAGCTTCCATTTTTTTTGCAGTCTGAGACTCCGTAGTAAGGAACAAGATTGGAATAAACTTATACTCCTCAATTACTCTAATTTTTCTAATTAACTCTATTCCATTTAGATTTGGCATATGGAGGTCAGTAATAATTAAATCATATTTTTTACCATCTAAATAGGTCAATGCATCTACCCCGTCAAAGGCTTTACTGACCTCATGTCCTGCATTTTCAAGAGTAAAGCTTACAACTCGAATCATCGACAATTAATATTTTTTTTCCCATGTTTGTATGTCGTTTATTCTTTTTCTAAAAATTCAATGTTGGAGTGTTTTATAAGAACAGCGATCGACTGACTAAAATCAGTTTCAAAAAGAGTTTCTTTCCCATTTTGTTGGCGCTCTTTTCTATACGCATAAAGTAGCTGTATGGCTGATAAATCAAGCGTTTCAGCTTTGTCTATTGCAATTCTTACAAGTCTGTTTTCCTTCAGTTGCGATTGCAAAATTCCTTTTAATTCCTCGGAATTATTCAACCCTAATTCGCCGGCTAATTTTAAGGTAACCTGCTTCTCGGTTTCGTGAATGTTTTTACTCAATGTTGACATAGGTGTATTATTTTTCAAAATAATTCAAAATCAGTCTCTTCTTCTTTTTCAGATCCTTGAATGCCATGCAAATCGCGCTGGGTTTTCATGGTGTACATCGACTCCATGTTAGACAACAAATTTTTGGTCGATTTTGTTGCATTATTAAATGGAACCAACATCACATATATTTTATTTAACGACTCTATGATTGTTTCAACCTCTTTGTCGAACACATCATAATATATTACCTGTTCAATTGATTTTTTAAGTTCGGTTGCATTAATATTTTCCATATTTTCAACCAAGTCCTTAACGGTATTGAGTTTATCAATCAATTCAACTTGTTGATCTGCCGCGGGAACTTTTATGGCCATCGTTGCAACGGCAATTAATTCGGTGAGCGAAATCAATTGGTTTCGAATTGTTGAGTGCCTTGCATCGGGAATTAAATTTTCCATCCGCATTCGTGAATTATGGATATCGGCGAGCAAAGGGTCTATTTGTCGTGTAAAAACATCGATTTGTGATACGTCGGTTCTTTTATTCGCTTTAATTTTTTCGGAAAGCGTTCTCAACTTTTCTTCTATTTCGTGCATTTCCTGCTTTTTACTGACCTGCTCCTCAATTTTATCTTGATAAAAAGCACAGTTGGTAGTTAATTGGACAGCTAAATCAGAGAGGATTTGGAATTGATTATATGTTGTTGTGCTTTTCCCCATGAGTTTTTGCACAACCGTTTCAATTTTTTGAATATTAACGACCTTTGCTGTACATATTTCAGAAATTCCTAATAAGT
This sequence comes from Salinivirgaceae bacterium, assembly GCA_028709085.1. GTDB lineage: Bacteria > Bacteroidota > Bacteroidia > Bacteroidales > Salinivirgaceae > JAAYQU01. Next base: position 17,415 of record JAQVXQ010000033.1, read on the forward strand.
CGGATCCGGTTTCAAGCAACTTTTGTGTTATTGTTTCAATGGCACTTTGGTATTCCTTATTGGTAAACATCAACTGTGCCGCCTGAATTTCAGCTACTTCCGGAATTTGTTTTATGTAATTAACACTATTTTTCTCATATTCGCTATCATTTTCCACCGCGTTCAAATCGTCTATAATTGTTTTGTGCGTAGTTTGAATGTGTTCCATTTTCTGCCGAATAATATCGTGATATTGCAGATTGGTAATAACGCTATCCAGATTTTTGAAGCAACGCTGACTTAATTGCTCAATTTTTCTACTGTCTTCAACAGCCTTGTTTTTAAGCTCTATAATGGTTTGAACAGCGTGATCTAAATCCCGTCGTAGGACATTTATTTCTGGCAGAACTTCATTCAAAAGATTTTGTATCAAATCAAAAATAACACTCATTTGTCCACTAAGTGTCTGAATATCATCATCCAACACAGGAAGTCCATCTTTCGTATTTTGTATATGTGAGGTAATATTGTCCACCAAATCACTAATTTCTCTCGCTCGTACAGGGTCGCTTATCCATTGCGTAAGTTTAACGCTGGTAAATAAAAACTTTAGGGTCATTAAATTTTGACGAAAGTTATTGAATGGAACAAAGAGTTGTGCAATATCTTCTTTGGATTTCCGAATAGAGTCAGATACCTGTAGAGAAACCTGTTGAATGCTTTGAATTTTCAAATTTGCTGCAAGATGCATTGCCTGCGCGTTTTCAACAATGTGAAACTGGTCAAGATTACAGAAAAAATCAAAGAGTTCACTCGCTGTTTTAGTGATTTGTTTTGCTTTCTGGTGATATTCTTTCAGCAAGACATTAAAAACAAGGAAATCTTTAGAACTTATTTCATGTAAGTCGACAATTTTCTGATCAATCCCCGTTAGTAAATCAATAACGTGCTTTATATTCTCTCGGGTGAAAAATATTTTTTGCTCATCGGTCATACGATATCTTTAATATGGGAACAAGAATGGATACGAAGTGGTTCACAATATAAACAAATATTTTCTAAAAATAGCCCGTCGATTTTCCATTTCAAGAATAAATAAAATCAATCTTTCAAACACTTTCTATTGTTAACAAAAAATGCTCCATAAAATTCAATAAATCAATCGACTAAATACCCAATGTTTCAAACAACGAATATGTAAAGCTCGAATTAATCAATAAACCTCCAAAATAACGATTAATTTAAATGATCGTTTAATAGATTTAAATCGTTATATTTATGGTCTGTAAAAACAAACAAGGAGACACTCTTTAGAGCACCATTACAAAATTAAAACGCTGATTATGAATGTATTAATAGTTGATGACATACTACTAAATCGTATTTTATTGAGCGAACTCGTAAAAAAAATGGGATACACATTTCTTCAGGCGCAAAATGGGAAAGAAGCCATACAGTTAATAAAAATTCACAATTTCGATGTTGTATTAATGGACATTGAAATGCCGGTTATGAATGGTCTTGAAGCAGTAAGGGAAATCCGAAACCTTCCCGGTATATTAAAAGATACGCCTGTTATTGCTTTAACAGCGCATAATCCGGACGATTTTATGGAGGAGTTTACTTCTGCAGGATTCAACGAATTAATTACCAAACCCTATTTAATTGATAAAGTAGATAAAATTATAAACAAATATAAAAAATAGTTTTTAACAGATGAATTCCAGCCCACTAGTAAAAAAAGCAACCGGAGAATTAGAACCATTTTCACCAAGTAAATTAGAACTATCCCTTTCAAGGGCAGGTGTTACACCAAAAACAATAGACTCCATAATTTCAGAAATCAATGAATGGATTATTGATGGTGTTACCACAAAAAAGATATACCAAAAAGCCTTTTCTCTACTTAAAAAGCATCAGAAACTAGCTGCTGCTCGCTATCAATTAAAGAATGCTCTGATCCAACTTGGTCCCACTGGTTATCCTTTTGAAACATTTATGGGACAGGTAATAAAAAACATGGGCTACGATGTAAAAGTTGGGCAAGTATTAGATGGCCATTGCGTAACGCACGAGGTTGATGTTATTGCTACAAAAAACAATCATCAAACATTCGTAGAGTGTAAATTCCATAGCGACCAAGGAAAACGAAGTGGTGTTCAGGTAGCCCTTTATGTGCGATCAAGAGTGGACGATATTATCCGACTCCGAATGAAAGACCCGCAATACAAAGGGTTTACGTTCGATGGTTGGGTCGCCACAAATACAAAATTCTCAGCCGATGCCATCTCATTTGGAGAATGTTCCGGATTATCAATGTTGAGTTGGGATTATCCTAGAGGAAATAGCTTAAGGGAAATTCTTGATCGAGAACATATTTTCCCAATAACCATACTATCGTCGTTAACCCAAGTTGAGAAAAGATTATTACTTAATATGGACATCGTTACATGTCAGCAAATTATTGACAATCCACTAGTTTTAAACAAGTTAAACATTAGCGTAAAAAAAACTCAGAGCATCATTAATGAAGCTGAATTTTTAAAAAAGACCAGTACAAAACAATAATCAAAACACAAGTTTTCTATCGCAACAGTTGCCAAAACTAAAATCCGATTTTTCGGAAAATCAATCCCTTATTTATGAATAGAAACCATCTTTTTTTAGCGTTATTATCAGGTGTTTTAATCTCCTTATCATGGTTCAATTTCCCAACAGCATTATTAAACCTAATCGCTTTTGTTCCGCTTTTAGTTATAGAACAAAAAGTTAAAAACAACTCCGATTCTTTAAGATCGATAATCCTTTACAGCTCAATAACATTTTTCACATGGAGTTTATTAACAACGTGGTGGATTTACAATGCGGCACTTATTGGTCTAATTGCTGCCTTGTTTGTAAATACATTTACCATGACATTTACTTTTTCAATGTATCATTGGGTTCGTAAAAAAAGCATGTACAAAATAAGTCCCTACTCTCTTATATTATGGTGGTTAGCATTTGAATATTTTATGTTATTTGCTGAAATTGATTACCATTGGCTCCACTTAGGGAACTCATTTGCCACCGTAACTCCCCTTATTCAATGGTACGAGATTACAGGAATACTTGGAGGAACGCTTTTAATTCTTTTTACAAATATCTCTGTTGTTCAACTGTATGCGAATTATCGGTTAAACACGAAAAAAATAAACCTTTACCAAATTCTAGGAACAGTTTTAATTCCATTATTATTGTTTATCTTCAGTTACATAACCTATGTCCAGCACTCAGAAAAGGGCGAAACAATTGAAGTAGTTGTTGTGCAACCAAACATTGACCCCTACAATGAGAAATTCAACAACCTATCGGATCAAGAACAATTAAACCGTTTTTTCAACTTGGCAAAGGATAAAATTACACCAAATACCGATTTAATTATTGGTCCAGAAACGGCAATTACGGAGTATTTGTGGGAAAATCAAATCGCAGAACAGATGTCTCCCAAAGCCATAAAATCTTTTTTAAAACAATATCCAAAAGCCGCAATTCTGATTGGTGCAAGCACTCGAAAGATTTATGGACAAAACGAGACTATTCCCCATAGCGCACGACGATTCAACGACACTGCCATATATTACGATCGTTTTAACACCGGATTACTATTCGACAGTACTGACATTCAAATACATCACAAATCGAAACTTGTTGTTGGCGTAGAAAAAATGCCCTACCCACAATATATGAAGTTTATTGAATCCATAAGCCTTGATTTGGGTGGAACTATAGGAAGCCTTGGCATTCAGGATTCGCCAACGGTTTTTATCCATAAAAATGCTAAAATTGCGCCTGTAATATGCTATGAATCTGTGTTTGGAGAATACGTTTCCGAATATGTAAAAAAAGGGGCAAATGTAATATCAATTATCACGAACGATGGCTGGTGGGGCAATACTCCTGGATATAAGCAGCATCTGAACTATGCAAAATTAAGAGCCATTGAAAATCGTCGATCTATTGCTCGCTCTGCGAACACAGGAATTAGTTGTTTTATTAATCAACGTGGCGATATTTTTAAAGACACTAAATGGTGGAAACCGGATGTAATTCGTGCAACGTTAACTCTAAATGAACACGTTACATTTTACACTAAACATGGTGATTTCTTGGGACGGATAGCTTGTTATTTTAGTGTTTTGATTTTCATATATTCCATCGTAATTGGAATTACGTCGAGAAAACAAAACAAGAAGAAGTTAGCCCCATGAAAAATCAATTGCAATCTATATTACTAAAGATCTTTGTTGATGCGTTGAAATGACAATTCATCAATCCAACCCTCTTTTGTTCTCAACCATTGGCGCTTTAATCCACAAGGCATAAATCCCAACGATTCGAATAATCGTATACTTGACTCATTTTCAGAAGGTATTGAACAGTAAAGTTGTTTCAGGAGTAGAAAGTCAAAACAATACTTAATCAATATCCTCAACGCCTCTGAAGCGTATCCTTTGCGTCTATTCTCTTCTCCGGCAATTAACACCCCCACGCCTGCTCTACGATGAAAAGGATCAAAATCATATAAGTCCATTGATCCAATAACTTGAGCTTGGTTTTCATTGGTTTCAATCATCAAACGTAATTGACGGGTTGTGTAAATATCACGCGTTGCCAACTTTACATATTCCGAAATTTCAGACTTGCTAAATGGCGTTAATGTTGAACTAATAAGCCATATGCTTGTGTCGTTTTCCCATTCAAAAATAAGATCCGCATCTTCAGGCTCAACTGCCCGTAGTCGTACTTTGTTCCCTGTTAGCGATATATCCATAAAACTCCTATTTTGTAATCGTTACAATATTTGCACTACCAAAGCCCTTCTCCTTTAATAGAGTGCTAAATATTTTGGCATCAGTTAAATTATAATCGCCATAAATGTAATGATAAATCCCATTCAAATCAAAAACACATCGTATTTTCTCCTTGAAAGGAAAGTTTTTGGTCTCTAGAATTACAGGCGAAGCTTTAATCTCAACATAATACCTATTATTGGAAACATTTTGATTCCGCTCCATATTTGTGGAGTTCAAAAGCGGGGAGAGCCTGTTTGTCTCAACATCGTAGGTCATAATTTGCATATGACGAATGCCTCTGTTTCTAAGCTCATTTATCATTAACAGAGCATTGCTAAAGTCTTTAAACCGACCTAAACAATACTTTGGCGTTGCCTCACTGTTGTCAATCCAAATGGTATTTACGCCCAAGCCTGCGTATCGTTTCAAGTTATGGATCTCATTCTCTCGCTCAAGTTCAATGGTGAATATGGTATTGCTTTTTTGAAAGCTGTGAGTTGCACCTTCATTATACCCTTCGACTCGATATTTGGGATATTTTTTCGCGGAAATAACAATTTGATATGTTCTGTTTTCAATGCACTGGTCGAGTTCACAATCGGACTCATAATTAACAAACCCCTCTATTTTCTTGCAGTTGAGAAGATCAGCCAAATAAACGCTCCGCTTTTTATTTAAAACACTAACTTTTGATTTTTTTACAACTGCGCTCCGAATCCAAATATCCGAAACGGGAGATTTATTTAGTTTCAACCATTCTTGAAGAACATGGTTTTGAAAATCAGACAATTCGGTTTCTCCAGATTCAAAAACAACGTCATAAACACGTTCATTGGAATTCTGAGATAAGGCTAATGCCACATCAACATAATAAGCAGAATGCTCATAATTGGTTGGTATTTTCACTTTGCGAGTCAGTGTTCGCACATTATTGCCCGAAAACACAATGTAAAAGTGTGATTCTGGGATTTGATCAATTTCATAATATCCAGTTTTAGAATCTATATCCTTGGTTTGCAACAATACTCCAAGAGAATCAACAACGGATATCTGAATTTCGGTTGGATTATCATTTCTATTAATCGCTACAACTCCTTTGATTTTGAATTTGCTTGCCTCTGTACCCTGTTGATGCAAATTAATATTTTCATTCTTAGCGAATATTTGAAAATCTATGCCGTCAACCTCAACGATCTTTTTTGACGTAAACAAAGAATCGCTCATCAACATAAATCCTGTTGAGTTTTCGGTTGTGGGAGTAAACATCACTTCGCATTCCAAACTGTTT
>JAQVXQ010000189.1 GCA_028709085.1 Salinivirgaceae bacterium
ATAAATAGATAGACTCCATTTTTATCGGAGTGTAGATTATAATCGACCTCTGTTTTTTCCTTAAATTCCCCTAGATTAAACCACGCATTTTGGTGAATCCAAACACCTTGATCTTCTTTATTGGGCGATAAAATTTGGTAGAATTGGTTCTCTTTTTCAATCTCTTTTATTGAAATTTGATCGTAACGGGGCTCCACTTGTTGCATGTTTGGGAATAACCAGATTTGAAGAAACAGCACCTCCTTATCCTTGTTCTTATTGTATTCGCTATGGTGAATCCCTGTTCCAGCACTCATTACCTGAACGTCGCCCTCTTTAATAACCGTAATGTTCCCCATGCTATCTTTGTGCTCCAAATCGCCAGCCAATGGAATGGTAATAATCTCCATATTGTCGTGCGGATGCGTTCCAAATCCTTTTCCTTGGGCAACACGGTCATCGTTTAAAACCCTGAGAACTCCAAAATTCATTCGCTCAGGATTGTAATAATTGGCGAAACTAAATGTATGATAGGTGTCCAGCCAACCATGATTTGCATGACCACGCAATTCGGCTTTATGAAGTATTGTATTCATTTTTACTTTGAATAAAATTACATTACTACCAGTTTAATATCAAGGGTGAAAATATCGTCAATTACCTTATCCCCAAGATTGTCAAAAAACGAGTCCGAACCATAACGCACATTAAACTTTGATCGATCGATTTCAATTTTCGATTGATACGCTTTTCCTGATTTCACAACCTCAAACGTAATCGGTTCTGTATTTTCTTTAATGGTAATGTTGCCTGTAATAGTCGCTTTTCCATTTTTAAAAGGGGTGGTTTTTGTAATGGTGAAAATGGCCGTTGGGTATTTTGCAACTCCAAAAAAGTCGTCGGATTTTAGATGACCTACTAAATTCCGTTTCGTCTTTTCATCTTCAAGATCCAAATTTGTAATAGTTGTCATATCAATGATAAAATTGCCGGCCACAATTATTTCATTTTTCAGTTCTATACTTCCACTCTTTATTTGGATATTTCCATTATGTTGGCCACCAATTTTTTTGCCCAGCCATTCTATGGTTGATTCTTTCGTGTTTACATCCGATTTTTGTGCAAACATTATACTGCTGGTTAGCAGGATAATTAATGATAATGCTAAATTTTTAGTTTTCATTTTTGTGATTTTTCATTTTTATTAATTTAATTTTTGTCTCAATGATTATGATCCATTTTGAGCAACCGATATTTCGTCAATTGTCTCTATTGACTTTTTTACACTCTTGTTTTATGTAAGATTCGTCTAAGTTCTTTTGCTTCATCGATGGATATTTTGTCTTCAAAAAAATTATGGACGGCGTTTTTTGTCGCCTCGTGTGCTTTTATAAACAATAATTTACCACTGTCAGTGAATGAAATATCAATCTTTCTACGGTTTTCAGAACAAGTTTCTCTTAAAACTAATTCTTTCTTTACTAGTCGATCTAAAATACGCGTTGTATCCGGATTATTTCCCAATATTCTGTTTTTTAGCTCATTAGCCGACACCGGTTTTGGATCCTTTTCGTAAATAATAAAGTACATTTAATTGAGCATGAGTTAAATTAAAAGGTTTCAAAGCATTTTTCACTCTCTCTTCAATCCAATTACTTGTCTTCAAAATATTGAAATACGCCAGTGCATGTATTGAGTCTAAATTTACCATGTTTCAAACTTTACTAACTAAAACAAGCATAAACAATATTTGTTTACAACAATAGTTGGAAAGGATAAAGAATAACCGCCGCCGTAGGTGGCAAATAGCGATAGAAACCGTCAATTGAAATGGATTCATCGCTCCGTAGGTGCGGTATGTTTTCGTGTTTTGTTTGTTGCACACCAAACGGCGTGCGTATCCATTTTCACCATTGTTTTTCCTATCGCTATTTGCCCACGAAGTGGGCGTTGAGGAATGTTATTATCTTTCGCCATGAAATAGCAACAAAGCTTGTGAAAAGCTTGCAGTATAAAGGATATGCCTATATCTATTTAATATACAGACATATAAAAGAAAAATATTTCATGCTTTTTTTGATTAAAAATTTGGATTGTATCATTTTTTTGACCTTTGTCAAGTTAAGATGCAAATATTTTAAATGGCCATAGTGTTTTGACAAATGAACAAATTAAATTAACATTTTAAATTTACGAATCAATGACTCCATTTAGAAGTACAATTGCTACACTTGCCTTAGCAAGTTTTGCACTAATGTTTTCCTCCTGCGAGAAAACAGAATTGTTGCCAATTAGCACCAACGAAACACAATTGAGCGATAAAGATTTTGGAATAAAAGTTGAACAATTCCGCACAAAAGTGCTTGATAGCCGTAAAAATGGCTCAACCGAAACCATTCACGTTGCCGAGGCTGTTACCATGATGGAAGCAGCGTTTAACTACTATCATGCTTTTACGGGCGAAGATTACACATTTACGATTACCGACACAACGATTATTCCGCTTAATTACAATAATAACGATGTAATACCGTTTTCGGAATTACAAACTATTTTTGTAAACGCCAACAACAGTATGGCTGATAAATTTGAAGCCCTAAAAATGGCAAACAAACACACCATGATGTTTGACCTTGAACTAAAAAACAATGAGTTGTATGTTATGATGACCGCCGGAACCGTCGAAACCCAAAAAGTTGCCCAAGAGTGCATTAACGAAGCTCCTTTTGGGGAAACGGATTATTGGAAGTTTGGATATTATTCTGAAATCATTACTGATGCCTTGGGACAATGTGGCGCATATGAGGGTTTAAACGTAGGTGTTAGCGATGCTAAATGGGAGCAAGAACGAGCAGCTCGTAAATACCGAAGAGGGAATTATAATCATTATAATTATTATTTCTTTGATGTTCAAACACTTCCGTTGTATCCTGAAGAAGGACTTACTAATATTTATTGGTCAAATAGTGAAACTCCACAAATAGATCCTGCCGAAATGTGTGTTGATCCTGCAATGATGAATACGAACTACCAATTTGTTGGAGAACATATTGATTATTTTTATAATCAATATGCAATATCTGCTACAAAACAATTTTCAAATATTGATTTACAAATTACTGGACTCGCTACTCCTTTGGGATATCATTATGTTACCTATATTTATTCAATTTCCTATGGTGAAAAGAAAAAAAGAACCCAGCCAACAGAAATTCTATGTAGATTATAAAAACTCGTAAATTATTATGAGCCACCAATAAATGGTGGCTCATATATTCAAACACCCATATTATGCGCTATTTATTCTTGTTGTTTTTGTTTCCATTTGCAATAACTGCACAGACCTTTGAGAAATTGTTAACGGATGAAGAATTATATAATCCAAACGATATTATCGAACTTAGTGGAAACTACTTTATTTCTTGCATTATTCGTTCATCGGCAAATGATAATTACAACTTAAAACTATTAAAATTTGATAAAAATGGAGTGAAACTTGATCAAATCATTTTTACACAACCAACTATTGGTTCTCAAGGGAATTTGTTAGCCTTAAGTGATTCAACATTTATTGTTGTCAATATTTATAAAACCGAAAACGGATTTGTTGATTTAATTTATCGTAAAATGGATTTAGATTTCAATGTTATTGATTCAACAACACTGAACCTTGACCCTCTGGTTTCTTCTTCGGCTGTAGTTTATTCAAAAATAGACAAATTAAATTCTGGAATTATCATACACGCTATTGGTTTCATGGTAATATCTGATATGACACAAAAAGGAGTTCATTTTATTCGAATGGATACTGAATTTGAAAATTTATCTACATCATTCTATAACAGACTATTGGATCCTTTTGTGAAAAGCATTGTGCAATATCCAAACAAAGACTCTATGATGGTTTTCTTTGCGCCCAAGGTTTATATTGTTGATAAGGATGCACATATTGTTGATTCAATGCCGGAGGATTTCTATACGTTTAATTATCCGGAAACGATTACTAGATTACCAACCGAATCAACTGCATGGTATAACAACAAGTTATATGCTAGTGGAATGTATTATAAATTAGGTAGTTATCATCAGGACTTATCAAAAGATACGCTTGTTAGCTATGAAAATGGAGAAGATTATCGAACTGCGTTTCATGAACCAATGTCAATAAACAATAGTGGAATCTTTATTAGTGGAATAATTGGTTACAGACCAGCAGTCTATAATGGGGTATCGTTGGGTCTTGAATCCTATATTCGTCTTTACCAAATAGATTTAGACATGAACCCAACATGGATTAAAGACTATAACCGTAATGATGGATACTATTATATCGTTTTTAATACATTAGCCACCTCCGACGGCGGATGCATCATTGCTGCAACCCGCAACAATTATGACACTCAAGGCGAGAAGGTCGATTTATATCTACTGAAAGTAGATTCGCTGGGAAATTATACTCCCATGGTTGATATTCAAGAGCCAGAAACATCAAATTTTATGGTTTACCCAAATCCGGGAAGCAGCTATTTTACCATTGAGAACCAAGATATAAATTCAAACTGCGAGCTTCTGTTGTACAGCAATATCGGACAAATTATGGTACGTAAAATACTGCAAAACAGCAGCGAAAACATTGAAACATCCGCTTTCCCAACCGGAATCTATTTCTATGAAGTCCGTTCCAATTCTGGAATTATTGGACGTGGGAAATGGATTAAACAATAAATAATCGGTTTAGAATTATTAATTTCCTCGCATAGAGACGTAACATGTTACGTCTCTATTTTTTGCATTTTTCACCCTACAATCCATTCCGTCACGATGTTCGCAATGAGCAGGATAATTCGAACTAAAACCGTCATCCTATGTTTGTGGCAATCTTCCGAAAATCCCTGCCGCCGTAGGTGGCAAATAGCGATAGAAACCGTCAATTGAAATGAATCCATCGCTCCGTAGGTGCGAGATGTTTTTACATTTGGGTTGTTGCCCACCGAACGGCGTGCGTATCCATTTTCACCATCGTTTTTTCTATCGCTATTTGCCCACGATGTGGGCGTTGAGGAATGTTATTATCTTTCGGCATAAAAATTACAACGGATTGTTTCTCTGCGTTTATAAAAATGATTTACATTTTTTCAGGAACGTCCATTCCCAAAAGCCACGTTGCATTTTTAATGACTTGCGCCACTGCTTTTACCAACAGAAGTCGTGTATTGCGGCAATCGGCATCGGATTCGCGAATAATTTGATATTCGTGATAATATTGATTGAACTCGCGTGCTAAATCATAAACATAGTTTGCAATGAGTGCAGGACTGAGCTGTTCTCCAGCTTCGGTTACCACTGATTTAAACGAGTCAAGCAATTGGATTAACCGAACCTCTTTGTCGTTTATGGTGTAGTTGGTGAGTTCCGGTTTTGCTCCAATCTCTTCGCCTTTTCTAAGGATAGAGTGAATTCGAGCATGTGCATATTGAATAAAAGGACCCGTATTGCCATTGAAATCGATGGACTCTGCCGGATTAAACATCATGTTTTTTTTAGGATCCACTTTGAGCATAAAATATTTGAGCGCACCCAGCGACACCAATTTGTTGATGGCTTCTATTTCTGGTTCGGTCATTCCATTGAGTTTTTCCGACTCTTGGGCTAAATCGCGAGCTGCTTGTTGCATTTCGTC
>JAQVXQ010000034.1 GCA_028709085.1 Salinivirgaceae bacterium
ATAAATGTCTTCATGTTTTTTGTAATAAAAATCTTCTGGCCTTAAAAAATCCGCAACCTTAATAATTGCATCTTTATCAAGCATAAGAGATCCCAATACACTCATTTCAGCTTCTAAATCATGAGGTAGCTAAAATTGAGCATTACGATATGCCTCCTGCAAGATTTGCATCCTACGGTGCTGTTGTTAACGTTATTACTAAGGTAACTGAAGACGGGGGAATAGTAGGGGCAAATATTCAACACGCGGTTACAACAGGTTTTGGAAATGATATGTTCTATTTTAAATATTTTAAAGGTCGTAGTCAGATTTCTGTTTCATATTCCTTAAACTATAGAGATTACAAAAAGAGACAAGTAGAGGAAAACTACAATTACATTTTCGATGATTCTCTTTACCAGTTACATATACTTAACTGTGGGAAGCTTGGTTATCAAAATAATTTTTTTGATTTAAATTTTGTCAATCATAATGAAGGCGATTATACAGTGCAATTTAAACTTTCGCCAAACTTTAAAAGTAATAATACATCTACAAATACCGAAGTAACCCGGGTTATAAATGAATTAACTTCGTTTGGTAAAGGTTATCGTAAAACCAACGGAAAACAGTTCAATCCGATTATTGATGGTTATTATTATAAGAAGGTCACGGAGAAAAGCGAACTAATTTTTAATATTGTCGGTACAGGTTATTTCTCAACAGACAGTTTGAAAAACGTTCAAGCTGATGAATCAGGAGATACGCTCTTATTTGATTATATGCAAAGTTCTACTGACAAACTTTCATTTATTGGAGAAGTCGTATACAGTTTTAAACTTAACAATTCCAGTATTGACTTTGGTTATCGATATAATCAGCACTATGCTGAAAACAAAGTAATTAACAGTTTCGAAAATCCGATTTATCGTACCGAAGGGATATCTAACTACTTATATTCAGAATTAAAGGGTAAATTAGGTAAATTTAGTTACAGAGGAAGTGTAGGATTGACAAATTCAAAATTTGAGGAAAATTTTAATGGAAATAAGTATAATCGATGGATTTTTCGCCCCCTTGCTCAATTGGGTTATAGTATTAATGAATCAACAGGGTTAAAATTATATTACATTAGTGATATAACTGAACCAAGCTTAGCTGAACTTAGTTATAATAGAGTTTTTATTACTGAAAACGTGGTTCAACAAGGCAATCCAAACCTAAACCCGTTCAGAGGACATGTCACAGGTATTGCATATTATCTGTATAGTAAAAAGTTGAATTTAGAATTAGATGCAGTTTATGGTTATACAAACGATTACATCAATACCTATTTCATTTATAAACCAGATTATATTGCGTTAACATCTCTAAATGGAAACAAAGCTTCTGCGTATGGTTTAAATTATGGATGCACATTAAAACCTCTGCAATGGTTAAATCTGAAGGTTAATGGTTCCGCAAGATATGAAAACATATTCAATCCGACAATTGGTAATTCATCTCATTTCAGTTTTCCTGCAACTGGCAACATTTCGGTTGTGATCAAAAAAATGTTCATTTTGAGTTATCAACACACCATCGTTACAAAAACATTAGATGGCCCTTATCTAATCTCAAACGAAAACTACTCTAATCTGGGTCTCTCCTTTGGAGGCAAACCAATATATGCGGCAATCAATGTTTTTTGGCCTTTTACCCATGCAAAATATGCAAAAGAAACTGTGCCTGAGAGTATTGTACAATACCAAAGTAAAACTAAAATTTTAGACAATGCCTCTATGATAACCTTTAGCGTGGGTTACAATTTCGAATTTGGTGAAAAACTGAAGGAGAAAAAACGACTGCTAAACAATGAAGACAAAGATTCGGGCGTGTTCCTTAAATAATGCAAACCAAAAATGAGTACGTTTCCTGTTTTTAAACAACACGATGCCATGGATTGTGGTGCAACCTGCGTAAAAATGGTTGCAAAATACTATGGCAAAGACTTTACCCTCGATACAATTCGTAAGCTTTGCTATACGGTAAAAGATGGAGTATCGTTAATGAGCATAAGTGATGCACTCGAAAATATTGGTTTTAAAACCATTGGCGGAAAAATCACCTACGAAAAGCTTATAAAAGAAGCGCCACTACCCGTAATTTTACATTGGGAGGGAAATCACTTTGTTGTGCTTTATAAAGTCGAAAAAGCAAGACTATCAAACGATTATAAAATCACCATTGCCGATCCGCAAAAAGGCTTGATAACACTCTCAGCCGAAGAGTTTAAAGCGAGTTGGATAGGTACCGTAAGCAAAGGCGAAGAGAAGGGTATAGTCCTTATGATGGAACCCACCAATCTTTTCTATGCAATGGAAGAGGAGAAAGATTCGAGCACAAGTTTGAAATTTCTCTACTCTTATATAAAAAAATACAAACGTTTCTTTTTTCAACTTATCCTTGGTTTAATAATCGGAAGCTTAATACAACTGGTGTTCCCTTTTCTTACCCAAGCCATTGTCGATAAAGGAATTAGAAATCGTGATATTGGCTTTATATATATCATATTGCTAGCACAACTCGCACTTTTTCTGGGCCGTATTTCGGTCGATTTTTTGCGCCGTTGGATACTGCTACACATTAGCATTCGTATTAATCTTTCGCTACTCTCCGATTTTTTAATAAAATTGACAAAACTTCCCATGTCGTTTTTCGACACTAGCCATTTGGGCGACATATTGCAGCGAATGAATGACCACGAAAGAGTTCAACGTTTCCTGACTACGCAAACACTCAATGTACTTTTTTCTGCATTTAACTTAATTATATTCAGCATTGTATTACTATTTTACAGTTACAAAATATTTCTCATTTTTTTAATTGGCAGCACTGTTTATGTATTGTGGATATTTCTATTTCTCGATAAGCGAAAAAAATTAGATTATAAACTTTTCGAGCATAAGGCAAAAAGTTCGAGCTTGACAACTCAGCTGATATACGGGATGCAAGAGATAAAATTGCAAAACTGCGAAAAACGTAAACGTTGGGAATGGGAAGACACCCAGGCCAATGTGTTTGATGTTCATATTTTATCGCTTGGTTTAGAGCAGCGGCAAGAAGCCGGGAATATGATTATAAACGAAATTAAAAACATTTTAATTACAGTTTTTGCTGCTATTGCAGTAATCAATAACGAAATGACCCTTGGTATGATGCTGGCAACACAATATATTATTGGTCAGCTGAATTCTCCCATCGAGCAATCAATTCGGTTAATTCAGGATTATCAGGATGCTAAGATTAGTTTGGAACGTATTAACGAAATTCATTCAAAATCGGAAGAAAACGATGACAAGCAAGAAGGTGATATTGTATTACAATCGAATGATATTCATGTCAAAGATTTAACGTTTCAATACGAAGGTCCACATTCTAAAAAAGTTCTTAACAACCTCAACTTTACAATTCCACAGGGCAAAGTTACTGCAATTGTTGGTGCAAGCGGTAGTGGGAAAACAACTCTGATAAAACTTCTGCTACAATATTACAATCCTGTCGAAGGCGAAATTAAAGTAGGGGGCTTTGATTTAGACGATTTTAATTCAACATGGTGGCGTAATCAATGTGGGGCAGTAATGCAAGATGGTTTTATTTTTTCCGATTCCATAGCCCGAAATATAGCCGTGTCAGGCGATGAAATTGATAAGGATAGGTTACGTTACGCTGTCGAAATGGCTAATATTAGAGATTTTATTGAAAGTTTGCCTCTAAAATACGATATGATGATTGGGAACGAAGGTCAGAACTTAAGCCAAGGTCAAAAACAACGTATTTTAATTGCTCGTTCGATCTATAAAAACCCGAAATTTCTGTTTTTTGACGAAGCAACCAATGCCCTAGACGCTAATAACGAAAAAGTTATTGTCGAGAATTTGCAAAGCTTTTATGAAGGGAAAACAGTCGTAGTTGTAGCACATCGTTTGAGTACCGTAAGAAACGCCGACCTAATTATAGTGTTAGACGACGGGCAAATTGTAGAAGAAGGTACTCACGCATTATTGACAGAAAAACGTGGTTACTATTACGAATTAGTAAAAAACCAACTTGAACTGGGAAGCTGATGGAAAATTTAAATAAACAACACGATCAAATAGAGTTACGAAGCGAAAAGGTACGAAATATTATTGGCAGGATTCCTCATATTTTGGTTCGTATAGGAACAAGCCTATTTTTTCTGATTATCACATCCTTTATTTGTGCAAGCATCTTCATTACTTACAATCCAACTATCGAAACTACAGGCACTATTTATCCAAAACAAAACTCTGTTGCGTGTTATATTGATTTACCATCCAATCAATATAAAATAGTCAGTATTGGGAATCACGCAATTATAAATGTCGATAACGTACCGTATTTAGGTTCGTTTACTATTCCGGGTGTTGTTTTATCAATATCAGACCAAATTAGAATTGGGCATAACGGAGGATTTGTAAAAGCCAAAATTCAAATACCCGATACAATACGAAATGAGAGTGGAAGCATTATAAATATTGCCGACAGTATAAACGTCAGAGTGTTTGTCTATGGCGATAAAATATCTTATTTTTCGTATGTTTTAGACCTGTTTTTTAGACGCAATAATTAATTATGTTGCCCTGCAAGACAGCGTACGCAGAACGAAGTAAACTTCTGATAATAAGTGTGTTTGAACTTTAATCGTTGTCGAAAAATGTAGATTTAATGAGCTATTGAAACGAAACTAGTTCTATTTAGTATCTGCAAGAAAACGCATGTTTTTTCAAGTGCTTGATAAGAAAGCGTCAAGTGCAAGGCATGCGAAGACTGAAAAACAGGCGTTTACTCTTCGTAAATGACTGTTTTGAAGTTAAGCAAAACGCAGCAATTGGCGTTTTCTTGCAAGCACTATTTATTGTTGTATTCGTTCATTGCCTTTTGAATTCCCATCATCACAAAACATTGGGTTGCTTCGACACAAACAGAAAGCCGCTTTTCTATTTCTGTGCTCTCTTCGGGGCTCCAATTTCCGAGTACGAAATCGACCTGGAATCCTTTTGGGAAATCATCTCCTATTCCAAACCTGAGACGTGCGAATGCGTCGGTTCCCAGTACTTCGATAATATGCTTGAATCCGTTGTGTCCGGCATCAGAACCTTTCATTCGTAACCGTACTTTACCCAGCGGCAGGGCAATATCATCGGCAATAATGAGTACGTTTTCGAGCGGAATTTTCTCCATTTGCATCCAATATCGAACTGCATTCCCGCTCAGATTCATGTATGTTGATGGTTTTAACAAAAAGAGCTGTCGTCCCTTAATTTTTGCGATCGCCAAAGAACCATAGCGTCCACTTTGAAATGTGGTTTTAGTCTTTTCCGCAATGGCGTCAACAATATTAAATCCGATATTGTGGCGCGTATTTTTATACTCCTCACCTATATTTCCGAGTCCTACAATTAAGTATTTCATGTCAAATGATGTGGTTATTCACCTTGCAAAAAAAGGAATCTCCCAATCAGAGTATTTGCCAAAGCAAGCGTCTCTAACCGGGAGATTCTACTATCTTATCTCAACACTTATTCAGCTGCTTCTTCTTCAGTTGCTTCTTCTCCTTCTACGCCATCAGCTGCTTCGAGAACCTCTTCGTCCTTGGCAATTGTACGGCTAACGCCAACGCTAACAACAACAGAATCTTTCGAGTCTAAAAACGTAACCCCAGGTGCCGAAAGCTGTCCAATTTTCAAACTATCACCTACAGCCAGTTTGCTGATATCAACCTTAACTGTTTCTGGAAGATCGGACAACAATCCTAATACATGTACTTTACGCATAATTGGACGTAATTTTCCACCACGGATAACTCCTATTGCGGTACCAACTAATTCAACGGGAAGTTTTATTCCAATTAGTTTAGTATCGTCAACGGTAAGAAAGTCGATGTGCAAAATTCTATCGGTTACGGGGTGATATTGAATCGCTTGTACAATCGCTTTTCTTTTTTCACCGTCCATATCTAAATTGAATTGATATACGTGTGGAGTATGGATGCTTTTCTCAAAATCGAGATGAGCTCCAAAACAGTGAACATTGCCTGCTCCGCCATACACTTCGCAAGGAACGTAACCGTCTCTACGTATTTTTTTTGTTGCTTTTTTTCCCACTTCAGTTCTTTTCTGAAGTTTAATGTCATACGTTTTCATGATAATATTTTTTTGTGTTACTCAAAACCTGTCTTTACCTGACAGAACTAGGTTTCCCATCACACCACGAATTCAAGATTCGTTAATTTTGGGGATGCAAAGGTAAATAAATTATACGATAAAGTTATCACTTATCGATTGAGAATTATAAACTTTTTTAATGGTGTCGGCAAAAATATCTGCAATTGAAAGCACCTTAATTTTACTCGAATAGCCTCGTAAAGGGATTGAATTTGTAACAATTACCTCTTCGATGTCTGATTTTTCAATACGTTCAATGGCACCACCCGAGAGAATAGGATGCGTTACCGCTACTCGCACACTTGCCACACCCATGTCTTTCATTATGGTGGCTGCTTTGCATACAGTTCCAGCGGTATCAATCATATCGTCCACAATTACTACGTTTTTGTCAACTACGTCTCCAATAACGGTTATATTTCCAACACTATTTGCTTTGTCGCGGGTTTTATGTCCTATAACCATCGTTGCATCTAGAAAACGGGAATAGGCATTGGCTCGTTTTGCACCGCCAATATCGGGTGCTCCAATAACTAAATTGGGAAGTTTTAAGCTACGAATATAGGGCACCAAAACCGACGAAGCATACATATGATCAACCGGAATATTGAAAAAACCTTGTATCTGATCGGCATGCAAATCCATGGTCATAATGCGCGAAACTCCAGCAGCAAAAAGCAAATCCGCCACTAATTTTGCCCCAATGGATACCCGTGGTTTATCTTTTCTATCTTGTCGAGCAAATCCAAAATAAGGAATAACTGCAATGATTTTGTATGCCGATGCACGATGTGCTGCATCAATCATTAACAAAAGTTCCATTAGGTTTTCTGCCGGTGGAAACGTTGACTGCACGATAAAGACATGAGCACCCCGTACGGTTTCTTCATAAGAGGGCTGAAATTCACCGTCGCTAAATCGTAGTACCGAGCTTTTTCCTAAAGGCACTCCATACGATTTTGCAATTTCTTCGGCTAAATAGGTTGAAGCTGAACAGCTGAAAATTTTGATAGGAGATTCCATTTTCTTTGAATTAGGGGTTATTTATCGATTTTTAGATTATCTAAAATGTTTTCAATGTAATTTAGCAACTCGTCGCGTCCAAATATAGCTTCCGAAGAGGTGGTGAAAATTGGTGGCAAAATATCCCATTCCAAATGCAACTTTTTCTTGTATGCAATAAGATTTTTATTCAACTTAGAACTCGACATCTTATCGATTTTAGTGTAAACAATGGAGAATGGTATGTTTTTTTGTCCAAGCCACGATATAAACTCAAGGTCATTTTTCAGGGCTTCGTGTCGAGAATCAATCAAAACAAACAAGTTTATGAGTGTTTTTCGATTTAAAATATAATCTTCAATGAACACTTCCCAACTCTTTCGCAGTGCTTTGCCAGTTTTTGCATATCCGTAGCCCGGCATATCCACCAAATACCATTCGTCATTAATTATAAAATGGTTTAGCAATTGTGTTTTTCCAGGCGTTTGTGATGTTTTAGCAAGATCTTTTCGATCAGTCAGCATATTTATCAGACTCGATTTTCCAACATTTGACCGCCCAATAAAAGCAAATTCAGGTCGTCCGTCGGTTGGACACGTATCTACAGTAGGTGCTGATTGTACAAAGTCGGCGGAGCGAATGATCATTATTTCTTTTTTTCGTTAATATAAACTTCCAACAATATGGTATTCTCTTCCATGGATTCGATATGCAATTCGTGCATTATTGCAGGTATCAGAATTGTTTCTCCTTTTCTCAGCGTTTCTGGACTCTTCTCAACATTGTGCTTTATCAAACAACTCCCTGACACACACATATATACCACAAAAGAATTAAGATGCTCTAAGATACGTTCAACTTTGCCTTCGATGGGGAAAATATGGACTGTGAAATATTGACAATCCACCAATTTATTTAATGTGTTGATTTCGGAACGGTAGGGCACTTTAGACAATGTATCGATTTCATAATCAATTGCTTCCAATGCCGATTCAATATGTAATTCACGCAAATTTCCCGATTCGTCGGGTCGATTGTAGTCGTAAAGTCGATAGGTTATATCGCTGGTTTGCTGTATCTCGGCAAAAAGAATGCCCTTTCCTGTAGCATGCACCCGACCAGCAGGAATAAAGAATACATCGCCTTTTTGAGCTGATTCAGTAACTAAAATCTCTTCGAGGTTTTTCTCCGCCAAATGTCGGACAATATCGCCCTGCTTTGTGTTCGCTTTTAGTCCTGTGATATTTTTAGCACCATTTTCCGCCTCCAAAATATACCACATCTCGGTCTTTCCATAAGAACTGTGGTTTTCGTACGCCATTTCATCGTTTGGGTGAACCTGAACCGAAAGATCGTGGTTAGCGTCAATAAACTTTATGAGAAGCGGAAACATGTCGCCAAACTCTTCAAAAACAGGGTCGCCAACCAAGTCGCCCATATATATTTCAATGAGTTCTTGCAAGTTATTTCCGGCCAAAAACCCATTGGATACAACACTAACATTACCATCAACAGCACTTATTTCCCAACTTTCACCGCATTTCTCAGGGACATTGTTTTTATTCAGAAATTTGCGTAAACGATCTCCTCCCCAAATTTTGGGTTTGTAGATAGGTTCAAATTTTAATGGATAAAGTTGATTCATCACTGATGAAATTTGTAACTGTTTAATTCAAAATTCATTCCAATGATTATTTTTCACCTCTCAGAAAAACACACAGCGCTACGTATTGATTCTATTCACTTTTGAACCGTTTATGTGTATTCTCATAGGTCAATCAAAGGTTTCAACGGACAAAGTTACCTTTTTGAAATCAGTTTTAACACCATTTCTTAATAAAAAGTTAACGTACCATTAAAAGGAATCCTTATATGGTTACTGCTCAACGTCATAAATCAGCCTTGCTCCTATGGATATATAAATATGAGCACAGCGGATTGTGTAACATGCGCTCTTTGGAATGGGTCATTATGTTGAAACATTGGCCAAAAAAAGCAGAAAATCCTGTGATTGTGCGGAGCAATTAGTATCAAATTACAAATTTAAGTATATTTAAACCTACAACGTAAAAACTGGTGAGAGCAAAAAGTAGACAATCCAAAATAATTTAACCGATTTTTGGGAATAAATCACAATCTACTTGCTTTTTCAAATAAAAAACGAACATAAATATCCCATATCTGTTTGAGTAACTATCTTTGCGCACAAAACATAGGTATAAAGCCATTGTATCAGATTCAACAATGCCGTAAAATGCCCATCTAAAACTTGCTCCGATCAATGATGAAATACAGCACACGGAAATTAAAAAACGGGTTAACCGTTATAATCCAGCCCGACAACTCAACTCCAATGGCCACTTTTTCGTTGCTTTATGGCGTAGGTTCACGTGACGAAGATCCAAATAAGACAGGAATAGCCCATTTTTTTGAACATCTTATGTTTAGTGGATCAAAGAATGTGGAATCGTTTGATCATGCTGTGCAAATGGCTGGAGGAGAGAGTAATGCCTTTACCTCCAACGACGTTACTAACTACTATATTACTCTGCCTGCCGATAATATTGAGACGGCTTTTTGGGTTGAATCGGATCGAATGTTAAACCCCGTTTTAACCCACGAAAAGCTAGAAGTTCAGCGGAAAGTTGTAATCGAAGAGTTTAAGCAACGCTTTCTAAATCAACCCTATGGCGATGTAAATCTTTATTTACTGCCCCTCGCCTACCAAACCCATCCCTACCGATGGCCAACCATTGGCTCGGATGCTTCGCATATTGAAAACATGACCTACCAAGAGGCGCAAGACTTTTTCAATCAATACTATCAACCCCAAAATGCCTATTTATGCGTTTCGGGTCCCGTTGAAACCAACGAGATGTTTGCAATGGCGGAAAAATGGTTTGCCCAGATTCCATCCACGGAAATGCCCTTCCGGCAATATCCTCAAGAGAAATCACAAGAGGAGCCTCGGTTTCTGACCTTGGAGCGCGACGTTCCTTCCGATGCAATTTTCATTTCCTATCCCATGTATTCGAGGCTCGATCCAAAATATTATGCTGCTGATCTATTGTCGGACATCTTGAGTTCCGGAAAATCGTCGCGGCTATTCAGAAACTTGACGCTCAACAATCCGTTATTTACGGATATCCAAGCAGTAATAACTGGCTCCAACGATCCGGGACTTTTCCTCATTTCAGGTCGAATTGATCCAAAAATTGAGCTGGAAGAGGCTGAACAAGCCATTTATGAGCAATTAGAGATGGTTGCCAACGGCGATTTCTCGGAACAGGAACTTCAGAAAGTACAAAATAAAGCCGCTGCCAACATCGCATATTCACAAATGAATGCCCTTAATAATGCGTTAAGTTTATGTAACGCTGCATTTTTAGGCGATTTAACACTCATCGATAAAGAGGAGTCGCTGTATCTTCAAGTTACAAAAGAGGATATTTTAGCGGTGGCTAAAGAGATTTTCAATCCTCAGAAAAGAAGTGTAATTTACTATAAATCAAAGAAATAGACATGCCAAACAGATATAGAGCCGTGGCTCCCCGTGTATCAAAAAACTATACCATTCAATATCCAGAAGTAACTATTATTAAGGCTAAAAACGGGATTCCGGTTCACGTAATTAAAGCAGGAACAAAAAACGTGATGAAACTGGATGTGGTTTTTAAAGCCGGAACGCGCATTACCGATCCACTGATCCCCAAAGCCACGGCAGACCTTATGGTTGAAGCAACACAGACATACAACAGCGAGAAACTAAGCAACATAATCGACACAAACGGTGCCTTTCTTTTCTCTGAGGCGGATAGAGATCGAGTTTCGATTTCCATGGTGGTTATTGAGAAGTTTTTCGATAATCTGATTCATCCATTATACGAAACAATACATAAACCAAAATTCGACACCGTTGACTTCAACCGCTACCGAATTAAACGAAGACAACAACACATTCACGCTCTTGAAAGCACATCAACAATAGCATCGCGAGCGTTTGGTAGTCAGCTGTATGGCAAGGAACATCCCTACGGAAGAATGGCAAATGTGCACGATTACGATAACCTAGATTTGGATAAAATTAGAGATTTTCATAAAAAACATTACGTAAGCGGAGGGACTTACGCCGTGGTTGCGGGTCAATTTCCAGATTCAAACTTTGATAAAGTGATGGAAGTTATCGGATCCATTCCCAATGGAAGCAACACAGATAAGAATGACTATACGCCCCAACCGGAAGAACCGAAACTAAACCGCATTACAAAGAAGGATGCAAAGCAAGCCACCATAAGAGTGGGCGATTTTTGCATCAATAAAGCACATCCCGATTATGCTACATTGCGAATTGCCAATACCATTCTTGGCGGTTATTTTGGTAGTCGGTTGATGCAAGTGATCCGTGAACAAAAGGGATATACCTATGGAATTGGATCGAATCTAATCTCCTTGGAACATGGTGCTTATTGGTCCGTTTCAGGCGATGTGTTGTTGGACAAAGTTGATGAGGTTTTAGCCGACATACGCAACGAAATAGATCTTCTAAAGATAAAACCGATTGCCCAAAGCGAGCTGGAAATGATTCAAAATTACATGATGGGCGAAATTTTGCAGAATTTCGATGGCCCTTTTGCCATTGCTGACACCTACAAAGTTTTAACCGACTATGGCCTTGATTTCACCTATTTCGAAAACTTAAAAGAGGCGATACAAACAATAACATCTAACAAATTGTGCTCCACCGTTCAACAATACTTTAACTACGATAGTGCCCTGAAAACCGTGGTGAGTTGCGAATAGGAACACAAGTCAATACAATTATTATTCTTTATATTTAGAAGCGTGTAAACACATGATTCAGAGACAGAGCAAATTGTGTTAGAAAAAACAGTTCGGATATTTTCTTCTCTTATTCTGATAATGGACTGTAAAAAGCAAAAAAACCTACAAGGCTATCCCTGCAGGTTTTTAAAAACTCTCCATTTATTTTTAGATGAGAAATTGGAATCCTTATTGAGTTAAAAGCTTTTTAACCAACTCGGCAACTGCTTTTGAATCGGCTTTACCACTTAACAACGGTGTTACTTTTCCCATTACTTTTCCCATATCTTTCATGCCTTGAGCACTCATTTCAGCAATAACTTGCTTAATGATTACCTCTACCTCTTCAACGGGAAGCGGTTTTGGTAGGAATTCGCGTATAACTTCGGCTTCAATAATCTCTTTTTCAGCCAGTTCGGGTCTATTTTGCTCCGTGTATATTTTAGCAGAATCGTCGCGTTGTTTCACCATTTTTTGGAGCATATTTACAAACACTTCATCGGGAATTACATCCACAGCACCCTCTTTTGTTTTCTCGTTCAAAATTCCGGCTTTAATGGATCGTAAGGCCTCCAATCTATCTTTCTCCCTAGCTTTCATGGCATCTTTAATCATGCCATTAATTTTCTCTTCGAATGTCATTGTATCTGTGTTTTATTTAGATTTGTTAACGTAAGCCCTACACTATTAATCGGCATTGTCTTCGAGATATGAATTCGATTTTCGAATCTTTGCATCGTTCTCATCTCCAGAAAGCGTGTATCGACTAATTTCCTCGTCTTTATCTGAAGTTTCGATATTCTCGAAATTCATTTTTCGACGCTTGTATGCAGGCACTCTTTCAATCTCCTCGATGTTTCGTAGATTTCTAAAATAATCCGACTTGCCTGTACTGTCTGGACTATTGCTCGATGCTCTTTCATAATTTTTTGGAGCAATGGTAATATGTGATTCAAAGCTTTCAGAGGCTGATCCTTCTAACTCGAAGCGTTCAATTTCAACATCCTGATCTAATTCAGGAATAATTAACTCCGAACCTGTATCATTAGGTTCAAAGGTTTCGTATTGAGGTTCGGGCTGAACAGGAGTTCGCTTATTTTTATTATCGTCGAGATCATAGTTAATAATATTTTTTGCTTTTCGAGCATACAATTCGGGGATTACATCGGTTGAGAATCCTGTGGCAATAACGGTAACTTGAATTTGATCTTCAAGATCGGTATCAATGTTAGCCCCCCAAATAATGTCAGCGGTTTGTCCGGCGGCATCTTGTAGATAATCAGTTATTTGGGTCATTTCATCGATTTTAATGCCCATTTTCCCACTTGTAATATTGAGCAATATATTTGTTGCACCGTGTATATCATTGTTGTTTAATAACGGCGAAGTTAAGGCTTCTTGTATTGCCGATATTGCTCTGTCGTTTCCACGTGCTGCGGCCGATCCCATTAATGCTACTCCCGATTTATTCATTACGGTATAAACATCTTCAAAATCGACATTAACCAGTCCAGGAACGGTAATAATTTCGGCAATTCCTTTGGCTGCAACGGTTAAGATATCGTCGGCTTTGGCAAAGGCTTCCGCCATTTCAAGATCTCCAAAAATCTCTCTAAATTTCTCATTATTAATCACTAGAAGTGCATCAACGTGTTGTCGCAACTCTTCGAGTCCATCAATGGCTTGCCTCAATCTTTTTTTTCCTTCGAACAAAAACGGGATTGTCACAATTCCCACTGTCAAGATGCCCGCTTCTTGTGCCTCTTGGGCTATAATTGGTGCGGCACCGGTTCCTGTTCCTCCGCCCATTCCAGCGGTAATAAACACCATTTTTGTGTTATGGCTGAGTACTTCGGCGATATGATCGAGGCTTTCAATGGCTGCTTCGCGTCCTTTCTCGGGTCGGTTTCCTGCTCCGCGTCCTTCGGAAATGGTTGGTCCTAATTGAATTTTAACGGGTACAGGACTAGCCTCCAGCGCTTGCAAGTCAGTATTGCAAATCACGAAATCAACATCGGTAATTCCTTGCTTGAACATATGATTTACAGCATTACTACCGCCTCCTCCAACCCCAATAACTTTAATTATAGAGGATTGCTTCGCGGGTAAATCGAAATTCATTATTAATTCTTCGCTCATGGCTAATCGGCATTTTGGTTCATTTCATAATCATTAACGTCAAAAAGATCTTTTATGGATGAAATCCTATTGAAAAGACTTGATAAAGTTCGTTTTGGGCTAATGGTTTTCGAATTGCTATCATCGTCGATGTCCTTCTTTTCTTCATCATTTTCGACAATCGCTTGGTTATTTATTTTCTGGGTTGCATATCTAATTTTCTGATCTTCGTATCCACATAAAAGAAGTCCAACACTGGTGGCATAAACTGGGGATGCAATTTCTGGAATTTTGTCGTATGTTACTGATATTCTTGGGCTTCCAATTCGGATATCGCATCCAGTGACATAGGCGGCGAGTTGGGCAAGATTTTTAAGTTTTGCTCCTCCTCCGGTTAAAACAATTCCAGTACCAAGATTCCCCTTCATTTCAGAGGCTTCGAGTTCAAAAAGAACCATTTCAAAAATCTCCTCCATGCGGGATTGAATAATTCCTGCTATATGATAAAATTCAAAGTCTCTGGGTGGTCGCCCATTGATACCAGGAACAGTAACTCTTTTATTTTGTAAAAACTTGTCATTTGCAATGGCGTACCCATAATCCAATTTTACATCCTCGGCCTGCCCTTCAATAATTCCAAGTCCTTTACGAATATCTTCGGTAACACACTGTCCTCCAAATGGAATTACAGCGGTGTGCTGAATAATCCCTTCGCTATAAACAGCAATGTCGGTTGTTCCACCTCCAATGTCCACAAGAGCAACGCCCACTGCTTTTTCATCTTCCGTAAGTACTGCCGCACTGGAAGCCAAAGGTTCAAGGAATATTTTCATAACATTTAGGCCAGCTTTATCGATGCATTTTTTCAAGTGACCTGCAGCTGCAATTTCGCCCACTACGATATGAAAGTTTGCTTCTAACCTTTTTCCTGCCATTCCGATGGGATTTTTGATTCCCATTTCGCGATCCACGGTATAGTTTTTCGCCAATACGTGAATAATCTCTTGTCCCACATCGACAGGAATACTCAACATGGATTGATCGAGTTTATCGAGATCCTCTTTGCTAATTTCATTTTCGCATGATTCGCGCGTAATGTAACCGCTAGCGCGCAACGATTTTATATGTTGGCCAGCCATTCCAACATACACATCCTTCATTTCAATTCCAGATTGCTGTTGGGCTTTTTGAACCGCACTTTTAATACTCTTAACCGTCTCCTCGATATTTAGTACAACGCCGCGTTTAACCCCGATACTTTTTTCGTATCCGTAGCCTAAAATTTCAATTTTTCCGTTTTCTTGTTTACGACCAATCATAGCAACAATTTTGCTTGTTCCTATGTCAACCGCTGCAATAATGTTTTTGTCTTGTATCATTTTCCTAGCGTTTTGTACAAATTACTTGGTTGTCAAATTTCAAATTGACTGACTTATATTTCTGCCAGCCCAAATTACTAAATCCCTTATAATAAATTGCTTTTAAGTTAAAAAACTTATTCACATAGTTATCAATAGAACCAAAAACTATAATATGGGATCCAACTTTTGGTATCATTTCGTATTCATTCCCCACAACATATATTTGCTCTATTTGGGCTTTTAAAAACTCGTCGGAATCGATATACTTTGCCAAAATAAGTAATTCTTGCAAAGTTAAGCGTTTCGCAGCAAATTTCGAATACATTGAGTCAATATGTATGGCTTTATTTTGATATCCCTGCTCTAAGATATCGCCATTGGCAATCAGTACCCGAGCACTAAAATGGGTCGAGAGTGGGAATATCATTCCTTCTCGATCGAGATAATATCCCTGTCCATATTTATTAATAACGCGCAATATTGGCTTTCGTGATTTAATATCCATACATATGGTGCCTCCTTCAGCTCGATAAATCCCTACATCCTGAACCAAAGGGTTATATGTTAAGATTAACCTTGAAAGCTCCATTTTGTTTATCTGCGAGACTGGATGACCATAAATCGATTGTTTTTTCTCTTCCATTAACCGTGTTATATCGCGAGGAACAACCAAACGGTTCAAACTATCGACCATGTTGATCTCCACAACCGTACAGAGTTCCTCGTTGGATTTACGTCCAATAAAACTTAGTGAGACAATCATATAAATCGCAACAATAGAGTAGCTTATAATATATTTGGTGCTTTTATTCATACGTTGTCC
The DNA here is from genome assembly GCA_028709085.1 of Salinivirgaceae bacterium. Lineage (GTDB taxonomy): Bacteria > Bacteroidota > Bacteroidia > Bacteroidales > Salinivirgaceae > JAAYQU01. The sequence continues at coordinate 16,332 of JAQVXQ010000034.1, forward strand.
TCCAACTTCTTCCGAATTTCAGCAACTTTATCGCCAATGCTTCCTGCTCCCATGGTCAAAATAATGTCTTTATCTTGCGTAACGGCAAAACTGGCAATTGATTCAAAATCAACATATTGAGCATTCGGTATTTTTGCTATTAACGCTTGAGCGTTGATTCCTTCGATGGGAACTTCCCGTGCAGGGTAAATATCAGTTATTCCTATTCCATCAGCTTTAGCGAGTGCCATGGCAAATTGTTCCATAAAATCGCGTGTCCGAGTATACAGATGGGGCTGAAAAATTGCCAAAATGGACTTTCCGGGATAGATTTTCCGTATGGAATCGATACATGCATTTATTTCATTGGGATGATGCGCATAATCGTCAATATAGATCACCGGTTTTGTGGTGTGCAATTCAAATCGCCGTTCAACGCCAAGGAACGATTTCAGTCCCGATTTCAACTCCTCGACAGTGATTCCTGCATAGATTGACATGGCCGATGCAGCTACAGCATTTTCCAAGTTGTACCATCCCGGAACGCCCAACTGTAACGCTGGATAGATAGCATTGAGAGTAACCAAATCGAACCGATAACAACCGTCAATTATCTCTAGGTTTTGAGTATGTATATCTGCCTCTACATCAGTTACATCGTAACTATACGCTTTTAAATTAGCTGGAATATTTATGGCAATTCCCTTTTTATAGATTAACAATCCGTTTGGATTAATTTGACGTGCAAATTGATTAAATGCGGTTACAATATTTTCAAAACTCCCGTAAATGTCGAGATGATCGCTATCAATGGAGGTAATAACGGCGGCTTTTGGGTGCAGTTGGAGAAATGCGCGGTCATATTCGTCGGCCTCCACCACCATATCGTCCGTTTTTGACGACAGCAGTAAGTTTGAGGCGTAGTTGCTCGCTATTCCGCCCATAAAAGCATTCACTTTTTGGGTTCGCTGATTTAACAAATGACCCAATAGTGTGGTTATGGTTGTTTTACCATGCGTTCCCGATATGGCAAAAACGTTGTGATTGGATGCAATTAGAGCTAACATTTGCGATCGTCGAAGAACCTCAATTTGGTACGTATTCCAAATCGTAAGTACGTTTAGATAATCTGAAACTGCGGGTGTTCGTACTACCAGTGTCTTTTTGGTGAAAAATTTTGGATCAATAAGATTCGTATCATCGGAATAGAAAACAGGAATTGATTCGGAAACCAGTTTTTTTGTAAGGGCGGTTTCACGAATATCATAACCAGCTACACATTTCCCTTGGTGCTTCCAATAACGAGCCAAGGCGCTCATTCCTATGCCGCCAATGCCTATCAAAAATACATTTTCTATATGATCCAGATGTACGTTCATTCAATTACTTGATAAGTTTTTCAATTTCGTTGGCAATCTCTTCGTCGGCTTTTTGAATAGCCAATCCACGTATATTAATGCGTAATTCTTTACGTAGTTCCTTGTCGTCCAATAGCTTGGAGATTACATTTATAATATCACCAATTTTTTTGTCGGGCAGTAAAATAGCAGCATGTATATCGGATAATGCTCGCGCATTATAGGTCTGATGATCCTCGGCCACATTGGGACTTGGGATTAAAATAACAGGTTTACCTACGATACAAAGTTCTGAAATGGTTCCAGCTCCAGCACGTGAAATAATAATATCGGCAATGGAATAGGCGTACTCCATTTGGTCGATAAATTGTACAATTTTGACTCCGTTCAAATCTATGTTTTTTGAGCGCTCTATCATTTCATCGTAATAAAGTTTCCCCGTTTGCCATAAAAGTTGAACGTCGGACTTTGCAAACCAACCCAAATTTTTAATTATAGCATCATTGATTGATCTTGCACCTAAACTGCCACCCAAAACCAAAACCGTAGGTTTATCGTTACTCAAATTAAAAAACTTACTCGATTCCATGACGCTAACCAAATTATCGAACAACGATTTTCGAACCGGATTTCCGGTAAGCACAATTTTAGACTCAGGGAAAAATTTGTTCATTCCTTCATAAGCAACACATATTTTACGAGCACGTTTTGACAATATTTTATTTGTTACCCCTGCATAACTATTCTGTTCCTGAATCAGAGTAGGCACTTTCATACGCGAAGCCCAATAAAGAATTGGTCCCGATGCAAAGCCTCCAAATCCGGCAGCCACATGGGGTTTAAACTCTTTTATAACCTTACGGGCAGCAATTAATGATTTTAAAAGCATAAATATAAACTTCAAAAACTTAAACGATACCTTGCGGGGCATCCCCATAACGGGCAGTCCCACGATCGTATATCCCGCTTGCGGAACTTTCTCCATCTCCATTTTGCCAAGTGCCCCAACAAACAGAATCTCGCTGTCGGGGTGTTTGCGACGAAATTCGTTGGCAACGGATAGAGCGGGAAAGATATGTCCTCCGGTTCCTCCGGCACTAATCAATAATCGTTTCGGTGTTGTCTCCATCGTTATATATTTCTTCAGTGGGTTCATTTTCAAAAGTAGGGTCTAAATCATTCGTCGGTTGTTTTTTCACTTCAAGAACGCTGCGGCTAACGCTTAACAAAACTCCCAGTTGTACACCGGTTATCAGCATCGATGTTCCTCCCATGCTAATCATGGGTAGCGTTTGTCCTGTTACCGGAAAAACACCAACACACACTCCAATATGGGCAAAGGCCTGAATTACAATCAGTAACACCATGCCAGCAACTAAAAAAGCGGAAAATGTTCGTTTACATTTCCGAATCAAGGCAACGCTCCTAAACAGAAGGGTTAAATATAAACCCATTATTATTAGTCCAACCAAAAAGCCGTATTCCTCTACAATAATAGCAAAAATAAAGTCGGAATATGGATGCGGTAGCACATTTCGTTGCACACTTTGTCCGGGACCTTTTCCAAGTATTCCCCCAGTGGCAATAGCGATTTTAGCTTGGTCGGCCTGGAAGTTATCACCATCTTTCGAGATAAAGTTCTCAATTCTACGTTTCCATGTTCCAACGCGTCCGGTATCGGGCGAATTTATTGCAACAACTACAAATAAGGAAATAGCAATTAGCCCAATACCAGCAAGGGTCATGAGATGCCGAATTCGCACACGTCCAATAAACAAAAGAATAATCGAAATTACAAATAACAACGCTGCTGTTGAGAAGTTGGCTGGTAATATGAGAGAACAGGTTACAACAATGGGAATCATTAATGGAATAAACCCTTTTCTCAAATCTTTCACATCGTGGTTACGCTGAGATAATTGCGTGGCTAAATACATGATTAATGCCATTTTGGCTAAATCGGATGTTTGAAAAGAGAGTCCTCCTGGCAAACTAATCCATCGGGCTGCCTCATTGATACTAGCACCGCGCATTAAGGTGTATAATAGCAATGGAATGGATAGAAAATAAAACACCTGCGACAGACGATAAAAAATTCCGTGTGGAATAAGATGGACTCCATAAGCCGCACCCAAGCCAATGACAATAAAAATACCTTGTCGTGTTAAATAATAGAACATATTTCCGCCAGCTTGCTTATAGGCCAACGATCCCGTTGAACTATAAACAACTAACAAAGATGCCATGCATAAGAAGAAGGTTATTACCCAAATTACACGGTCGCCTCGAAGATATGTAAATATTGTTCGCATTAAATGGAAATTAAATTCGCTTTAAATTATAAGTTACGCACGGCAGCCTTAAATTGCGCTCCTCGATCCTCATAGTTTGCAAAAAGATCGAAACTTGCACAAGTCGGGCTTAACAGAACTGCTGATCCGGGCAAGGAGAGTTTACTGGCAGTAACAACGGCCTCTTCCATGGATCGGGTCTCAACAATAACTGAAACTTTGTCTTTAAAATGATCTATAATCTTCTGATTATCAACACCCAAACAAACAATTGCTATTACATGTTTTTCAACAACAGCATCGAGTTCCGAATAGTCATTACCCTTATCGACTCCGCCAACAATCCAGACCGTGGGACGCGACATGCTTTCGAGCGCATACCAGGTGGAATTGATATTGGTTGCCTTTGAATCGTTGATATACTGAACACCATGAATGGACAAATATTCCTCTAATCGATGCTCAACGCCGGAGAAATCGGCGAGCGATTCTCTAATTTTTTCTTTTCGAATACGCGTAATGTCGGAAGCAATTCCTGCCATCATAGCATTGCACGTATTGTGCTTTCCCTTGAGTAATAATTCGTCGTAAAACATATGAAATGGTTGATTAACTCTGTTGAAAACTATCTCTTGATCTTTAACATAAACATCGCAATTGGTGTTTGTTAAAGAGAATGTGATTTTTTTTGCCGCTATTTCCATTTTATCGACCATCTCGGTAACCACTGGATCGTCGTTAAAATAAACAAAATAATCGTTGTTGGTTTGATTTTGCACAATCCTAAATTTAGATCGAACATAATTCTCAAATTTATATTCGTAACGATCTAAATGATCGGGCGTTATGTTTGTTAAAATGGCAATATGCGCTCTAAACGTGTACATTGAATCGAGTTGAAAACTACTTAACTCTACCACAAACCACTCCGGATCGTCGTGTAACACTTGGCGTGCTAAACTTTGCCCTATATTGCCTGCCAGTCCAACTTTTTTCCCCGATTGTTTCATAATATGGTAAATCCAAAGGGTGGTGGTGGTTTTTCCATTTGATCCAGTTATGGCAATAAATTTGGCCTTTGAAAAAGCAGCTGCATATTCAATTTCGCCAATAATTGGAATTGACTTCCCTTTTGCAAATAGAACTATTTCCGCATTCTCAGGTATTCCAGGACTTTTTATTATGGTTTTTGCCGTTTCCACAATGGACTTGGTATGTCCTCCCTCCTCGAAATCGATTTCAGCTTCTATCAGTTCTTTTCGATGTTTTTCTTTTAAAACACCTCCGTCGGAAACAAGCACAGTCTCTCCATTATGCTTTGCCAAAAGCGCAGCGCCCACACCACTTTCTCCCCCTCCTAAAACGACTGTTGAATATTGTTTGTCCATTTGATTTATCTAATTTTCAAGGTTAAGATTGTAATTACAGCCAACAAAATTCCGATGATCCAAAATCGAATCACAATTTTTGGTTCTGGGATGTTTTTCTTTTGATAGTGATGATGCAGTGGCGACATTAAAAATATCCGCCTTCCTTCACCATATCTACGTTTTGTGAATTTAAAATACGATACCTGCAATATGACTGAAATATTTTCGATTAGAAATATTCCACACAACACAGGAATTAATAGCTCTTTACGAATTAAAACTGCAAATACGGCTATAATTCCACCAATAGTTAAGCTTCCAGTATCGCCCATGAACACTTGTGCCGGAAAAGAATTGTACCATAAAAATCCGACCATAGCTCCAATAAAAGCGGCCATAAAAACCACCAATTCGCCAATATTGGGAATATAGAATATGTTCAAATAAGTGGAGTAAATTATGTTTCCCGACAAATAAGCAAGAACCCCGAGCGTTACGCCAATTATGGCGCTAGTTCCGGTTGCTAGTCCATCGAGGCCATCGGTCATATTCGCTCCATTTGAAACGGCGGTAACAATAAATATTACAATCAATATAAAAGGAATCCATGCCCATTTTGCCGCCGACTGATCGTCGAGAAAAAAGAGTAATCCTTTATAATCGCCATTGTTATTTTTAAAAAACGGAATGTTGGTTTGCGTGGATTTAACGTCGTTTCCATGCGGAGCATTTTGCTCATAAACAAGGTGGTTATCAGGCGCTTTATCGCGCACTACGATTCCGGGATGCAACCACATGGTTAACCCAACAACAAGTCCCAGTGTAACTTGACCAACAACTTTAAATCGGCCACTCAACCCCTCTTTGTTTTTTCGAAACACCTTAATATAGTCATCCAAGAACCCTATTAAGCCCATAAGCAAGGTTGTAAACAACATTAAGATAATGTATATATTATTGAGTTTGGCAAAGAGCAGGGTCGGAATTACAATGGCACCAATAATTATTAATCCACCCATGGTTGGAGTTCCTTTTTTCTGCATTTGCCCCTCAAGCCCAAGATCACGAACAGTTTCGCCAATCTGCTTCATTTGCAACATGGCAATTAATCGTTTACCATAAATTGCAGAAATAACTACACTAATAATGAGAGCTAGCGCTGCTCGAAACGTAAGATATTGAAAAAGTCCCGAACCCGGAATTCCCATCTCTTGTAATAAACTTCCTAAATAATAAAACATAACGCTAATTTTTATTTGTCAATCTCTTTCAATATGGTTAACGTTTCTTCCCTATCGTCAAACGGATGTTTAACTCCGTCGATATCTTGGTACGTTTCGTGTCCTTTTCCGGCAATTAAAATTATATCCTCCGGATTGGCCATAACACAGGCCGTTTTAATTGCCTCGTGTCGGCTTGGAATGGTTAACGACACCACATTTGAAACCCCTTTTAATCCCACTTTCATATCTTCGATAATGGTCAATGGATCTTCGGTTCGAGGGTTGTCGCTTGTTAAAATCAACACATTGCTGTATTGTGCAGCCTCTTTTGCCATTAATGGGCGTTTGGTTTTGTCGCGATCGCCTCCAGCACCCATGACGGTAATTACCTTTTCGTTGCCTGTGCGAATGTCGTCAATGGTTTTCAAAACATTGGTAACCGCATCGGGAGTGTGCGCATAGTCTACAATTATGAATACTCCTGTTTTTGACTGGAAACGTTCAAATCGACCACGAACCGGATTCTGTTTGCTCAATGCAGTCAGGATTTCGAACTGATCCATTTCCAGCAACATACACGTTCCATAGACTGCCAATAGATTATAGGCATTGAATTCGCCCGTTAAAGGCGACCATAATTCATGATTGTCGAACACAAGCATCATTCCCTCTAACTGTTTGGTCAGGATTTTGGCTTTGTAATTCGCTGGCCTTAGCAATCCGTAGGTTTTGCGCTTGGCTTTTGTGTTCTGTACCATGATATTACCATTTCGATCGTCAACATTGGTCAATGCAAATGCATTTGGGCTGAGGTGATCAAAAAACGCCCGCTTGGCTGCAATATAG
>JAQVXQ010000035.1 GCA_028709085.1 Salinivirgaceae bacterium
CGATGTAGCCAATTTCGACAAGTTCCAGAATCAACTCTCGACTACCGAAAGTTTAATAATTAATCGGCTTACCGAAATTTACAACAACTATATAAAAGACACCCCTACGGAAAAGTCGTCACTATCGATTCAACAAAGTCTTTACGAGGAGTGGATTGAATTAACCACAAAAGAGATGCGACAATTTGCAACATCGCTTCCCAAAAAAGTGAAAATTATTTTGACTGCCGACGAATTAAAAACAAATACAAAAGACAAATTATCCATTCGCTGGTTTAAATTCCGAAATCGATTGTTAATCAAGTTGGGAAAGGAGACTATTTATTACAATTTAAAATTGCGGAAGATTTTCCACTCTGATATACTCCCAACCCTATTTATTGTTTATTTCAAAAACATACAACATGTTAGTAATAATGGATATGCTGCATTAGTAACACTGCGGAGTTTAACCAATAAAACGACACATATTTTTCATGAACTCAAACTCACTTCACCCGACAGCTACGATATTGCCTATGTTAAAAAACGACTCGACACCATAAAACAACTTGCCACGCAATCGGGATTATTGCTTGCAAAACAAAAACAGGAACTTTTTGATAGAAACAGTAACATTAATGTAACCATAACAAACAGTCTCGTTAGCCGAATCGATAAAATTCACCCCAATGTGGCAAAATATAAAACACAAAATGAGATTCCTTCCATAAAAAAGCAAATCGCCACGCTTGCGCCTGCTGCAACTGCTACCTATCAGTGTAAGCAAATGCTTATCAACAACTTAATACTGAACAACACACTTCTTATAACAAAAAACAGAATAACCATTGAGACCCTAAAAATAAAGAAGACCATTGAACAGGAAATAAGAAACAAGATATTGGTATTCCAATACGATTTTAAAGAGACTCTAACAAAACTTGTCTCCAATTCAGGAACCATTGAAAACGACGATGTTCCAATCTTAAAAGAGATTGCCAACAACCAAACAAAAAGCGATTTTGGACAAATCGATTACGATGCATTAAATAGGGCACATCGACGATTAAAACATTGGATTGAAACATTCCCTGCCGAGCTGGAACTCCTTGACGAGGAATCATACAACAACCTAACAAACAATAAGTTCGGCCGAATAGGATCGATAAAAATTGCCACAAAACCGCTAATTAATTTTATGGTTGATCGGGAATATATTGAACCCATAAAACAACTCTTATCAACAATCCCTGAGAGAATTTCGTCCGTAAATAAAATTCTGTCCAATTATGTGCGACTTATTGACTATTCAAACATTGGCAAAACCGAAGTGAGCCCCGAGGATAGCGAACAAACCGACCTATTCTCAATCACAGACCTTTTGAACGAACTAAATGCTGAAATTGTACAATCGGAACAGTTCCTTAAAAAGACAATCTACTCCTTGGAATCAACAACGTCAACCATTACCGGAAAGCTCGATGTTTATCCATTTTTAGATGCCGCCCAAAATATTCGTCAATACATTCGTGAAAAAAGAGTGTCATCGAACCGTACCGGCAGCCTTGCATGGGTAAAAAACAGCCTTCGACCGGCACGCGAGCAATTTGCTAAACTAATACTCAGTCAAAGTAAAGGAATCCTGTTTACACGATCTTTTTTTAAGGAAGAAAACACCTACTCCTTGCCCGAAAAATTGATGGCTGAATATCAACAATCGCACATTAAGCCCGAGGTACAAAAGAAACTATCGTTCTATTACAAACACCTATTTGTGGGAAAACAGAACTACGCACTCGATTTCTTAATTGGTCGCGAAGAGGAGTTGAAAAAAATTGACAATTATATTGTAAATCACCGTAGTGGATTCCGCAACGCCCTTCTCATTGCAGGCGAACGCCACTCAGGGAAAACATTTCTGGCAAACGTAATGGCCGACAAATACGTTGAACGTAAGAAAGTATTTATAATTCTGCCGCCAGAAGTGGGCAGTACCAATTTTAACGATTTTAACCTCGCCGTGGGAAATGCGTTTAACAATAGCTTTAATGCCGAATATAATTTCAGCCGCGTTCAAAACGGCACCATGATTATAGTTGAAAACGCCGAACTCTGGTGGGCAAAAGAAAACGGAGGCGAGAAAACACTTACAACGATTTTAAACTTAACGCAAAAATATCGAAACTCCATTGTATTTGTATTCACAATCAACAGTTTAGCATTGGGGATTATTAAAAACGTAGTCCCTATTAACCGCTATTTCTCAAGCATTGTTGAGTGTTCACCCATGAACGCTTCGCAAATTGGGAAGGTGATTTTGAACCGACATAATATTGGCAACATGCGATTTGTATTGAACGGAAAACGACAACACCATTTCAGAACCTGGAATTATGCAAAACTGTTTAACCGATATTTCCTGATTTCCGACGGAAACATTGGCTACTGCCTAAACATCTGGATAAACAACATCCTCTCCGTAAATAACGACAAAATTCAGATTCAAACGCCAAAATTAATGGACAACTCGGTGTTTGGCAGCCTAAGTGCACAGCAAAAATTGGTGCTTCTAAACATAATAATTCACACCAGTGTTACGGTAAAAATTTTGTCGCAACTATTGAAAACCACAACGAAAATTGCCGAAGAGAACCTAAACGAACTTCAAACCCTTGGTTTAGTGGTGAGAACAAGCGTTGGAGTATATAAAATAGACTCTATTGCACACCACCGGATAGTGAGATACTTTAAACATAACAATATAATTTAGCTCCATGGAAACCCTAATCAACTATAACAATAAACCCCTTGTGGTTCTTATATTCTTAATTTCGATACTCCTACTAATTGGCGGGCTGAAAATAGCAAAACGCCTGTTGCTTAAAATCTCAAAATCGTCGATACTCATGACCAAAGTTATGAAGTTCTATCCCTCATTTGAACTCGTAACTTGGTATGGATATATGTTTTTGATTTTGCCCTATTTTTACCGTCACAACATTTACTTTGCAGCACTATTGTCGCTGTTTCTAATAACCATTGCAATTTGGATTGTCCTTTTTTCCATAAAAGATATTATTGCAGGATACATTCTGCGAAACAATCCTGCTATTGCAAAACAGAAGAAAATTATTGTCGATAATTACACGCTTACTATTACCTCTTTAATGCCGGGCTATCTTGAAGGATTGCTCGACGATAACTCCATTATTACGATCCGATATAGCAAATTAATACAAGCAACCATTAAACAAATCACCGACAGTGAAAATATTCAGTCGAAAACAATTCAGATTTCTCTTCAAAAAACACTATACAACGATGACACCGCCCGTTCGATAAAAAGCTTTTTACTGTCGCAACCAAACTATGCCGTAAAACAGAGTCCAATTATTAGAAAAATTGGCGAGGATGCCACAAAAGTGAAGTTGTCGGTCACATTTTTTGTGCTCGATTCTGAAAAGGTTTTTGAAATCGAGAACGAGGTGCGCATGCAATATGAGAAATAATCTTGGTCGCGAATAACCCATTTAAGCAAATTGCCACATTATCAGGCCATTGCGAGCACAACAAAACAATCTTTTTCCATTTACAACAAAAAACAAAACCATTTCCCACCACCCACATCGTGGGCAAATAGCGATAGAAAAACGATGGTAAAAATGGATACGCACGCCATTTGGTGTGCAACATATCAAACGCAAAAACAATAACGTTATGCACCTACGGAGCATAGGATTCATTTCAATTGACCATTTCTACCGATGTTTGCCACCTACGGCGGCGGGTTTTTATTTATGGTAGAAAACTGATGCGAGCAGAGCTCTCCCCAATTGATCGGGGCAAGCTAGAATGACAACGTATTGAAACAAACCAATCTGTTGCAATATTTCCGGATCGCAAAATACCGGGAATTTATCGCTATCTTTGCAATTCCACATGCACAACAATTATGGAGAAAGTTTCCACCAAAGCCATTATTCTTCAAGTATTTGATTACAGCGATTCGCAACTCATTGTACACGCCTATACAAAAGAGTTTGGACGAATGGGATTTATTGCAAGCAAACAATCCAAAAAATCGAAATTCAAAGTACTTTTTCAACCCTTGTTTATGGTGGAATTATCGTTCTACAATAATCCAAAACACGAAATGCAACGCATTGGAAACGTACAACTTTGGAAACCCTTTGTGGATATCCCATTTAATCACGGCAAAACATTTATAAATCTGTTCATCTCGGAGCTTCTTTCAAAAACATTGAAAGAAAATATTGCCAATTTAGAGTTGTTCTATTTCTGTTCGCAGTCCATAGAGTTGTTTGATCATACCCCAACAAATTGGCTCAATTTTCACCTGAGTTTTATGGCACACCTCTCAAAATATCTGGGATTTTTCCCAACCTTTGGATTTACAGTTTCACACAGTAATAATCCCGCCTCCAAGGAGCAAGAGAAACTACTCAATAATTTAACAACCAGACCATTAGCACACTTTGCGGAACTTACTTTTAATAAGCCCGAACGACAATTCCTGCTGAATAAAATGTTGGAGTTTTATCAACATCACCTCCCCATTGGAGAACTTCAGTCACACCTAGTTCTGCAACAATTTTAACCTTTTTTCAGGAAACAAGATCACTGCGAATTCGGCAGTTATTCGTGTTCAACAAAATATTCATTGCTATTAACATGTTAAGGCATTAATTTTGCCATAGCAAATCGGAATTTTATATAACTTTGTACCGCTCAATCTTTAATTACCTACAGTTTCGATATGCAAAAAATATAGACTAAAAACTGTAAAACGCATTTCAATAAAATAAGAATATATTTCGTTAGCCATGCATTTGCGAATAAGAACGCATTGCATAGGTTCGTACTTTTTGTAAAATTAAACATGTAATGAAATACAATTACGCAATACGTTCAAAAATAAACGATTTCAATCAATCAGTTTATGCCCAGTTCTCCAAGTCGATGTACACCAGCAATGCCATTGACATTGCCAGAGGATATTCCGAAATGGGGACGCCCGACATCTTGAAAGAGAAAGCGGCATCGTTGATCGGAGAAGGGCGTACACATTATACAAGAGTAAATGGACACTTAAAGCTCCGTGAGGAGATTGCGCGTTATTTCGAGAACAAAACTGGGTTGAGTTACATGCCTGATAAAGAAGTAACCATAACTGCCGGCGTTACCGAAGGAATTTATTCCACCATTACGTCATTGATTCGCGAAGGAGATGAGGTCATTGTTATTGAGCCTGCTTACGACGCTTATACGCCGATTATAGAGTTGTGTGGAGGAAAGGTTGTTTATGTAAATTCGTTGATCGACAACTTTAAAGTTGACTGGAAAGGCGTACAACAAGCCATAAACCCAAGAACCCGCATGATTGTGCTCAACGATCCACACAACCCAACGGGAGCACTTTTCACAGCGAAAGATTTAGCTACATTGGCTCGAATCGTTAATGGTACGGATATTATTATCCTCTCCGACGAGACCATGGAGAGTTTAGTGTATAATGGAAAAAAGCATGTGAGTTTGATGACAAATTTGGAGTTAGCAGAACGAACCGTCTTTGTTTCAGGATTTGGGAAGCTACTCTCAACAACGGGTTGGAGAATTGGGTTTTGTTTAGCTCCCGAGAATTTAACACGCGAAATTAGGAAAATACACCATTTTGCAGCTTTTAATGCAAATAGTACATTTCAATACGCCCTTGCCGACAGTTTCTCGCAACTCAACTTTGAAGAATATCGTCTGCTTTTCCAAGAGCGTCGCAACTACTTTATCAATGCACTTAAGCAAACAAAACTCACGGTAAAATCCGCCGATTCAGGAATATATCTACTTGCTTCGTATGAGAACATTAGCGACATGAAAGATGCCGACTTCTCCAACAAACTAATCACGGATCACAAAGTGGCAACGGTTCCGGTGTCGGCTTTTATGCGCGATAAATCAAACACTGGTCATTTACGACTCTGCTTTGCACGCCCCATAGATGTTCTTGATAAAGCAATTGAAAAGTTGATGAAATTATAAAAAACAACTATCTTTACGCCACTTTGGCCCCGTAGTTCAATGGATAGAACGGAAGTTTCCTAAACTTTAAATATAGGTTCGATTCCTATCGGGGCTACAAAACCCCTGTAATTATTTTATTTACAGGGGTTTATTTTATGGTAAAATTCAAAAACAATCGGCTAGTGATTTTCTCGAAACACTATAAATTGTTCAATGCAAAAGTAAGTCCTCATTATTGGTAATCGTTGATTAGTAATTGGTTGTCAATTGTCAATGCCTAAATAACGTTGACCGATTTAACGCTCTTTTTGCCCAAATTGCCATTTAATTCCAGGGTGATTTTCGACTCAACAAATCAACACCTCGACAAATCAACAAATTTCTATTTTAGAATAAATACTTTTCAACCATGGACAACAATTCTACGGCTTTCATTGGTTTAGAAATAAAATCGACGCAACCTGCATTTTTTGCAATGGCCACATCCTCGGCAAAAGCGTAGGCCGTTTGTGCTATAATTGGCATTCTATTATTTATTTTAAGAATCTCAATTGTAGCCTCAATTCCGTCCATATTCGGCATTTTAAGATCCATCAATACCAGATCAAAGATCGTCCCTTTTTTCACCATATCAACTGCCTCTTGCCCACTGCCAACTGCCACTACAGTGACATTGGTTTTTTTCAGCACTTCGGTTACAAAAATCCGATTTGGATAATCATCCTCCGCCAAAAGTATGGTTTTGGATGTCCAATCTAAGCTCTTTTTTTTAGGTTGAGAGTCCCCATAAATCCTCAATACTTTTTTGTATGGAATGGTAAAGATAAATTGGGTGCCTTTTCCCACCTCGGATGTTAGCCCAATTTCTCCACCTAACAATTCGACATACGCTTTACTAATTGCTAATCCCAAGCCGGTGCCGGTTCTGCTCTCCTTTGGCTGGTTGTCGAGTTGCAAAAAACGGTCAAAAACAACCGACCTACTCTTTTCAGGAATACCACAGCCTGTGTCTTTCACATAGAACTTAATATAATCGGATTCTATTTCATACCCAAACTGCACGCTCCCATTTTCTGTGAATTTAAGAGAATTGTTGACTAAGTTAAATAATATTTGTTTTACTTTCACGAAGTCGGTCACGGCAAAAGAGTTCGAATCCGATAAGCGTGTGGAGTAAGAAAAATCCAATCCTTTTTTCTCAGAAATAGGTTGTAGAAGCATGAATACATCCGTCAATATCAGGTTCAGATTCGTTTCATTTATATTGACGTTGGTTTGACCCGCTTCAATTTTTGAAATGTCAATAATATCATTAATCAAGTCGAGCAAATGATATGCATTATTGGTTATAATTTTGAGATATTGACGTTTTTCCTGATCCGACACGGACGCTTCGTTCATGAGTTCTGCAAAACCAATAATGCCATTCATTGGGGTTCTGATTTCGTGACTCATGTTTGCCAAAAATGCGGACTTCAATCGATCACTCTCCTCGGCTTTCTCCTTCAAATTAATCAGTTTTTGCCTTGCTTCTTCAATCTCAGTTACATCCTCTATGTTTATCAATATGCTAGAAAGTTCATCGTCCACCATAATTGGAACTAAATAATAGCGTGTAAAAGCGTCCTTCCCCCACACACTTCGATACTGCATACCATTTTTAACAACAATTTTCTCCTTTACACATCGGCTAAAATCGGACAAGAAGCCAACCTCTTCAAGTTGCCTAACTTTATATAAATTTAGACTCATCGTCATCTCTTTTGATGGCGATCCTAAGATTTTAACGGCTGCATCGTTCAAGTCGAAAATAACGCCATCAGGAGCAACATTTAATATCCCAATGGGCGACATATCCACCAATCCGCGAACCTGCTTTTCGTTGGTTTGCGCCTTAAATTTAGCATCGCGCAATGTGGACTCGAAGCGTGTTTTTATTTTAAAGTTGACCAACAAATCAGCAAATAACTTAAGAACTGCAATATCCTCCTCTTTCCATTTTCGTGGGTGTAATACGGTATCAAAGCCCACAAAGCCATAACATTTCTGGTTGTAAATCATGGGAATTGTTACCATCGATACCACATTTTGCCCCTTTAACTTTTCGTAAAATTCCTTATTATCAGCAATTTGCTCAATATCGCTAAAATAATAGGACTCACCTTTCAAATGAATTTGATATTCCTTCTTTGTCAATGAAATTGGAATCTCCTGATTTTCGGAGATCATGGGTTGTATTCCCAAAGCACACCATTCATGGGTATTTGTTTGTGTCCTGTTATCGTGATCGTACAAGAAAGTATATGCCCGGTCAACTTTAGTAAAACTCCCAATTTCCTTAAGCGACTGACTAATAGCAATATCTATTTCCCTTGAACGTACATTAAAAAATCGCGTTCCCAATGAAATCACCAAATTCTGTAATTCTACCCGATATGCAATTTCATCTTCCGCATTTCTCCGATCAGTAATATCACGAATCACGGATTGTAATATATTGTCGGTCATTTTTTTGGAGCGCATCTCCACCAGTGTTTTCTGACCGTTAGCCCCATTAATAAATCGCTCCCGAATAACCACTTCTCCCTGTTGAAGTAAATCATATCGAAAAGGATTCGTAGCAATCTCTTTATCATCAAAAAAATCAGTAATGTGCTTCTTTTTAACACCCTCTAGGGTTTCGCCTATAATATTTAAAAACTGTTGATTTGCTTCAATAATAAGCCCATCTGCGTTGCCAATTGCTATTCCATCGACTGAAATTTCAACTAACTCTCGGTAACGTTGTTCTACGGTAGAATACTTCAACTCAGCCTCTTTTTGACTGGTTATATCCGACACCAAACCATCAATACGTGTGGGTTCACCATGTCCATCGTAGGTTACTTTTGTTCGATCACGTACCCATCTTATTTTTCCGTCAAGCGTATTAATTCGATACTCCAATTCAAAATAAGTCTTGGGCTTAAAGTTTGTGATTTCATCCAGAACATATTCGAGATCAAGAGGATGTATTGTTTTTTTCCACAAGTCAGGATCTTGCAAAAACTCTTCGGGAGTAAATCCAAGAAGTTTCTCAGAAGAAGAACTCATATATACCAAATTATTTCCCGGCATTTCATGAGACCATGCTACTTCCTCCATATTGTTGAGTACTGAACTCAAGTGGTCTTGACTCTTCTTTAGAGCATGTTGTGCTGCTTTACGTTTCGAGATGTCCCGTAGCGATGCTAAAATACGGGCTTTGCCATTAATTGTGGCTTGTTTTAACGAAACCTCAACCCAAAAAGGCGCTCCACCTTGGGTTTGCATGTGCCATTCGATTGTTTCCTGAGTATTGGTTGCTGCGACCTTTCGAAGCAAATCCTTTGCTTTTTCAGAATTATAGAATTCACTTTTCACACTCAACTTATCAATACTTTGTATGACAGCCTCCTTTTTCGATGAATAGCCATACATTTTCACCATAGTGGCATTTACATCCACAATTGCAAAGGTTTTAGCATCATGAACGATGATTGCATCACTGGCATTTTCAAATATTTCACGATAATTACGTTCGCGCTCTTCAAAATTTGCTTTGCTAATCACCAGCTGTTCATTCACAGAAACGAGTTTCTCATTTAGCTTTCTCAATTCAACACTCTGCAACTCAAACTCTTCGTTTTTCCTAAAAAGTTCTATTTCAACATTTTTTCGATCAGTAATATCTTGGGTTGTCCCATATATATAGGAGGGGTTATGCGCTTGGTCATAAATAACCTTGCCCGTTATACTCCCATACTTTTGCCCATTATTTTTACCCGCCAATATGGTAACATCAAGGGAAAAGTTTTTTTGTTCTTCCACCAGTTCTTTTATGGCAGCAGCTACGTTTTCACGACCTTTAGAATTTAAGGTGTACATTAAATCCTTTATATTGAGTTCAGCATTGGGATCAGATCCAAATAGTATTAATGCATTGTCGGACGCCTGAAATTCACGGTTGGCAAATTTATATTTCCAATGGCCCACTCCTGCGTTATCTAACACGGTGTTGTAAAAGTCAACTTGCTCCTTATTTATAAGTTCTGATTGACGATAAATAGTAACATCACGCCCAACATGATAAGCCTTTGATCCCTCAATTTTCACATTCCACTCAATTACAACAAACTCTTTGTCAGAGACGTTCATTTGAGTTTCATACTGCGAAATCTTCGCTTTAAATATTTGTTCTAACGTTAAATTCAACCCGGTAATCTCTTCAAGGGCGACAAAATCATATATATTTAATTTACTACCAGAGTTTTTATTATTAACGAATGTTTTTTTCCACCGATCATTAACCTCGGTCAAAGAACCATCACATTCCATAACACAATAAAAAAAATCGGAATTGTTATAAAAATGATGCAACGCATCAAAAAAACTTTTTCGTGGCATTTGGTTAGGTATTAATTGTTTTTTGTGTTGATAAAGTTACTATAATTTAGACTGAAATCCACTTTATAAATAAAGAATATTGAGAGGCTTTTAGCGATGGAATGTTTTTAGACGCTAAGAATTGCATAATAAAGTCAAATCTCAATGACGATCCATAATTGCTAATCTGGTGGTGATGGGTGAAATCTTTGGTGATTTCCTGACTCAACAGGGCAAACGAATTTTTCTTTAGAGCTCGCCGTTTTTTACAAATTTTATCGTAGCTGGCTAAAAAAGGATGAGTCGGATTTTTTTGAATACGAAAAAAAAGGCTGTTTCGGTGCCCCGAAACAGCCCAACAACCTTAAAATGCTGACTGCTAATCAATTATTAGAACTGTTGTTCCCTTACAAGTTCCAAATTGATAATCTAACAAATATACTCCATTCTTTTGAACAAAACCAAATTTTTCAACAACTATTTTACCTACTTCATCGGATATCCTCTCCATGGAACCCAACCAATGGCCCATCATATCATAGACCGACAAAATGCCTTTTTCAAAAGCCGGCAACCCCGCAATCGAAAATCGTTGACAAGCCGGATTTGGATATACTTGTAAAAAACAGGAGTTGTCAAATCGATTTGCAATTCCAACTCCAGAGACCTGAATGTCAATGGATTCGACCGTTGCCTGTGTTCCATCGGAAGCTATAATTTGAATGGTATATTCCGATTGTGCATTTTCAGGGAGTGTTCCAGTTATTGTCCATGTGCCTCCATTTTCGGCTAGGCTTATCCATGATGGGTTGTTTACCAAGGTAACGGATACGGGATCATTGTCGGGATCGAAAACCGTAAAGTCAACCTTTACTTCGCTACTAAAAACAAATACATTTCCGTTCAAACTATTGATCTGAGGGGGATTGTTCTCCACTACCGGAATTTGAAGCGTTGGAGGAAAAATTATTCTGTCAATCCAAACCGCATCACTGCCAGCACTATATCCTCCATCTTTAACGTATCGCCATTTTAGCTCATGAATGCCCTCCGAAATGGGGTATAGTACTGCATGCCAATTCGGTAAATTGTCCCACCATCCAACTCGTGTCCCATCAATTGAAAACTCCAAACGATCGTATGGATACACCGACTCGGAATACTCACAGGACGTTTTCACCCAAAAGCTCACCTGATCATCGGCCAGAGCCGTTACATTGGCTTTAACCTCGGTAAACTGATTATGAGATATTGCGCCAGATTGCAAACAATATGAATCAGATACTCCCTTATTGGCAAATGTCCATGGTATCGCCGATGTGTTTTCCCAAATAGGAAACGTAAATTGGTTCATAAAAAACTCCTCCACGGGCAAATTAATCCTCGTTTGAACAAGAATCGTATCCACTTCGCCTTGATGTGTTACAATCAACTCAATATAAACACTATCGCCAACTTCCGATTGATCATCAACCTGTATAATAGCATTAATATCAAACGATTTCAGAGCCTCCAAAGATAATGCGACTCCACCATTGTTTACGAGCTGAATTGAACTATTTGAGCTTGTTAAACTATAAGAAATAGAATCGGATTTAGTCCCTCCTATATTGGATACGGGGATTTGTAAAACAACAACTTCTCCCCGTTCCACAACCTCATTCCCATTCCCTCCTATTATATCATTCCAAATTGGTTTTCCATAAACAAGAATTGGGGCAAAAACAGGGATTTTAAAGTAATCCATGTGATTTATAGAACTACCAATAAGCAGATCGACTTGAAAAAAGATATTTGTATTGTTTTGAATCGAATGGGGAATCGAAAATTCCAGCATCGTAAACCCCTCGACTATTTCATTACCATGGATAGTTCCAAAATTAATTTCAACCCCTTCAACTTCAATTCCAGGAGTGAGTGCCGATATGAATGCTTTGCAATCATTGGCGCTATTAACTCCCACATTCTCAATCCTAAGTAATAACTTTAAATCGTGACCCGATACTCCATATTGATAATCGCTCTCAACAATTATAAAATCCTGTAAAACAAGGGTTGGAGTGGTTGGTTTTCCGAAAACCACATGAACTGTATCGGGTTTAACATTGTTTCCTGAGGAGATTAAAAATAGAGTATCCGGTTCACGAATCGTTGGGAAAATATCAAGTGTGTTTTGAGAACTTACCGAATCAATAGTGCCGCGTAATTTTCCAAATTTATCAACCAATGATAACCGCATGGAATTGGAAACTCCAGAACTGCTGATTTGAATTTGATTTGATCCAGCGTAAACCTGCCCTACGACATTAAATGGATAGGATATTGGGATATCAGTCCATATTCCCATTAAGGGGTCACCCAAAACATTACAGGAGTAAAACGCCCAGCGTTGTGCTCCGGGTTCGTATTCATTAGGTAAATCGACCCATGCTGCAGTACGCAATTGACTAACTTGATGTGCTAATCCTAAAAATGAAGCGTTAAAACCGTAAAGTGCATTCACAAACTCGCGGTGCTGATGCGCCGATGGACCTTCTGTTTGCCCCTCATTAAACCAGCCATATCGACTATTTCCTACATAAGCACTGGCAAAATTGGGTAGAAATATCATTTTTTCGCCAATGCAAAGGTTTTCATCAAACGCTGCGGACAAACATCCGTGGGAATAAATCATGGGATTCAATCGGTTAACGCCATTGATTGCAGCAAAGAAAGTTGACGTTAACATTTCTGATGTCAACCGCATATTAGAGTAATAAGAGGCGTGTCCAACATGATGAATAAAAGAGGTGCCTAACATTATTTTATTACGCAAATCATACTCATCCCAAATTTGGGTTCTGTCGTATAATGAATCGTAGGGATCATTTATAGGAATCCCAGTTGTGAAATATCCATTCTGATTTTGAGCTCCAATTACAAGATCCAGATATTGAGCCCCATAAGTTATAGGATTATCCCACAGATGTTCCCCAACCAACAGCGGTTTATTGGTGTCGATAAGAACTGGGGAGAACTGATATTGTGTGGTTTTTAAAAGAAAGTTGCTTAATTCTGTGTTGCTTGAGAACGGTATTCTACCAATAGCAATATCAGGTAATAAATCGGCCTCGTCGGGTTCTCCGTATATTCCATTTTGATTTGTGTCCCAATTCCCATCAAGTGCAGCATAGTACAAATCGGAGGGAATATTTCCAGTATACACGCCGGAAGATTGCACCACAGCCCTCAATTTTCTATCGGGTATAATTTCGGTATCGCCCGCCAAAAGAACGTAACGTGTATTCTTATTTTGGTTATAGTATTTAATACAGTTTCGTATTTTCTCAGCTAAATCAACGCCCACATACATGTTTTTAATATCCTCGGTGGTTATCAATTTCGTTTTTTTACCAATTGCATGATAATTTTTAGTGATTAAGGATACTGAATTATAATACTCTCTCGATGTAACTATCAAGATATCAATCGTATTTACATCGCCGCTTTGTGGTGGTGCTTTTGCTAAGAATTGAGGGTTATCGACAAACTGTTGTAATAAATTATAATCATGTTGCAATACCGATTGCGTATCACGCCCTATTTTCCCATAGATTTCAACGGTCACTTTCTTGTAAAAAATAAGCTTGCCTTCGACTGGATTATATTTAACTGGCAGAATTCCAAACATCAAGACAGAAACCGAATTAAAGAGATGCACTTTTGAACGAATCGCTCCAAAGTTTTGTCCTGTAAACTCTGATAAATTATAAATATCACCATTCAATTCAATGGCATCACTTTCATAAGCCTTGGATATTGGGCGAACATGACCTGCTGGGCGAATTTTCCCAAAAATGGGAATCGTATCCGCAAAAATAGGAACAATTACAACCCGTTCGACGATCGTTCCAGGAGGCAAAACAATATTGCAAGCCCGCCATGGTAGCTGTGGATTTCCGTACAATCCAACATTGGTACACTTGTCAATGGAGATGCTCTTCTCCATAGCACTACCCTGAATCTGCATATTGCTAAATTCGTAATCGTAGCGTAAAATCTGACTATAAAGAGCGGGAACTGAAATTACAAAAACAAATATTAAAATTACTTTTTTCATGGATTCTTAAATTCCTTGTTGATTCATAATCAAACTCATAAACTATTTCATCAATGAATCGATAATGAGATAAATATACTCTTAAGTTTTCGAAAAGTATGTTACTATCTTCAAATATACAACAAATAAAGGTAAATGAAACAGGGTGATTTCTTTAATATTCGAAACAACATTTGTTGAAATTAATCTTAAGATCCCGTATCAGCTTGAAAATTGATTGGAAATTACAAGTTTTAGTTTTCATGTTTTCCAGCAAGATAACATAAGCGTCTAAACAAATGTTAATTATTGACTTACATTCCCTGTGTAAACTAACAAAACCGATTGAAGAACTATCCTTCAATCGGTTTTGGAACTCTATCGTCTTAATTTAAAACAATTTAGTATTAAATTACAATGCCCAAAGTGCGTAAATATTAACGGCTTTCGATTCAAATTCATCGAGGTATAGATAATTATCAACCATTTTACGATGTTCGGAAGGCAATGTTTGAATCCATGTATTCAGATGTTTTTGGTCAATGGCAAACAACATTTTCAAAATGTCTTTTTGTTCGCGATTAAGCTGCTCAATTTCTGAAATAAGGGGCGTTTTCACAATCAGTTTCTCTTTCAAAGCTGTGGAGATTTCAGTGCGCAATTTGGTTCGGCTGTTATTTTCTAGGACCTCCATTAGTTCCTGAAGAACAAGGTACGCCATTTGCTCTTCGCGCTGATATCCATTAGCAATAAGCGGATCTCGTTGCATCACAAAGTTAATTTCGTCAACGGCGCACAACGCTGCCAAACGGGTAATGCTATCTGCAGCTTGAATATCGCCGGTTGCATAGTACGTCTTGAAAACATTACGGGAAAAATAATCGATGCTTACGCGTTCCAACGGCACTTCAATAAATCCTCGTTTTAAAACTTCGGCCGCTTTTTCTCTCTTATTCTCTTTTACCAATTCGTCGGCCAATGCAATAAATTTATCGCGTAACGAAACCACACGTAATGTCCGCATATTTGTCCAATCGAGATATACATCCATATCGTTTATCCCTCGGTACAGAAATTTATTCATCAAGTTATCGTACAATACTTCGGTGTTAATTCTAGGTTCCGACTGTCCTGGTAATTTTACGGGTACTAATCGATAGGCAAAGCCTTCGTTTTGACAATAGGACTTCAACGATGCAAACGTTCCTGATCCAACGGATGTGAAATATATGGGGCGCTCCCAATCGTTATTGGCAAACAGGTCGAGCATTGCTAAATCGGCTTTCCCAATCATTCTTTCATTGATTGTAAAGATAATATTGTCAACAATATTCGCCGTGTCCTTTGGATGCACAGTTCCCGATTCAATGGCTTTCTGCTTGTCCACAGGAATAATAAAACGTCGTGCAGGGAGGTAATTCTCACCGTTTTGAAGTTTTGATTGTCGACTATCGTCCGTAATAAAGCGAACGGCTAGTTTTAATGGCAGTGGAGCTTCTCCTATTTTATCAAAAATACGATTTGTCTCATTTTCAATGATGGTTGCGGTGCTTTCGTTCAATTTATATTTCACAACGGCATCTTTTTGCGTTAACATACGCGCTAAACCTATAACCTGTGTTGGGGAAACTTTATTCGTTTGTACTTTTAATTGCTCCCATGTTGTAGTCTCTATTTTGGGGAAATCGCTCTTTTCAAGGAAAGAGAGCAACACTCCATAATATCGGGCATAAATGGGTTCAAGTTCTTTTTTTGATGCCTCATATTTTTCATTTAAAAACATCTCTTTACGCTCAAGCACATAGGTCATATCGCGTGTTCCCATAACATACTTTTCTGGGTCAATTGTGAATTTAACGGGTGGACTGTTCCAAACCTGTCGTCGCATTTGATTGATATACCAATCGGTACTCAAATATGGAAGACACATTACTCGAACATCGGTTCTAACCCCTTCTACTTCTTGAATATACCAAAGAGGGAATGTATCATTATCGCCATTTGTAAATATCAACGCATCTTTATCGCAGGAATTCAGATAGTTATATGCAAAATCACGTGCCATAAACCGATTTGATCTATCGTGATCGTCCCAGTTTTCGGCACCCATTAAGACAGGCGCTGCCAACAAACAAGCTGTTGTTGCAGTAATTGCAGACACTTTTGAATTAATTACTTTTCGTAACCCTTCATAAAGGGCAAGAACTCCAATTCCGATCCAGATCGCAAATGCATAAAACGATCCGGCAAACGCATAGTCTCGTTCACGAGGTTGCAATGGCGTTTGATTCAAATAGATGACAATTGCAATTCCAGTCAACACAAAGAGGAGCAATACAACCCAAAAGTCCTTGTTGTGACGGAAATATTGATAAACCATTCCTACGATTCCTAGAATAAGTGGCAAAAAGTAATACTTATTGTTTCCTTTGTTTTGCATCGATTCGGGCAATAATGTTTGATCTCCAATTCGAGCATTATCAATAAATGAGATTCCACTGATCCAATTTCCACTTGATATTTCGCCGTGGCTCTGTACGTCGTTTTGTCGCCCTACAAAATTCCACATGAAATAACGGAAATACATGAACCCAACTTGATAACTCACTAAAAACTTCAAGTTTTCTCCAAATGTGGGTTTTATACGTGTTTCGGGCTCCTGCCCATAATCTAAGGTTATTGGACGTCCTTTGATATTTGCCCATTGTTTGTAACTTTCAACATGATCGTTACTAGCTGAAAACATTCGTGGAAAAAGGGTGTAAAAACGTTTATCATACTGAATTTCAATTCCGTTATTAAATGGAACATACTTTCCATCTTTCTGGCGGTACGAAATTTTATCGGTGCTGCTCAATCCAGGCGCTGAATAAACTTGTCCATATAATAATGGTCGGTCGCCATATTGTTCGCGATTCAAATAGGATAATAGGCTGAACATCTGTTCCGGATTATTCTGATCCATTGGAGGATTCGCATTTGATCGAATTACAACCATAGCATATGAGCTGTATCCCATAATAATTACGGTAACACCAAGTAAAATGGTATTTAAAACAACTTTATTGTTCTTGTAAGTATAGTAAATTCCGTAAGTAAGTCCAGAAATCAAGAGTATGGCAAAAATTGCCACCCCGCTTTTAAATGGCATCCCCATTCCATTGACAAAAAGAAGTTCAAACCATGATGCTATTTTCACGGTATATGGAATAATTCCATACATTATGGCGCCCAATATCACTACAGAAATAGTTAAAGCCCCGATAACTCCTTTGGTTGTTGGGGTATGTTTTTTGAAATAATATACAAGCACAATGGCTGGTATTGCTAATAAGTTCAGAAGATGAACTCCAATGGAGAGGCCCATTAAATAGGCGATTAAAATAAGCCATTTATTGGAAGATGGTTCATTGGCAACGTTCTCCCATTTCAGAATAGCCCAGAATACAACTGCCGTAAAGAGCGACGAGAATGCATATACTTCACCCTCAACTGCTGAATACCAAAATGTATCGGAAAACGTATAAGCTAACGCACCCACAATCCCAGCACCCATTATAGCCATCGTTTTTCCCATTTCGCCTGTATTATCAGGGTCCACCATTTTTTTAGCCAAGTGGGTAACAGTCCAAAAAAGGAACATTATGGTAAAGGCGCTTGCCAACGCACTCATGGCATTGACGGTTGTTGCCACATCGGCACTGGAAGGAGCAAACATTGTGAAAATGCGCGCAATTAGAAGAAACAAAGGACTCCCTGGTGGGTGGCAAACTTCAAGACGGAATGCAGATCCAATAAATTCGCCACAATCCCAAAAACTGGTTGTGTGCGGAATGGTGCTTAAATAAACGTATGCCGAGATAGCAAATGCCAACCAGCCCCCGATTAAATTAATTTTACGATAATTCATTATGTTGCAAATTTGATTTTTATCCTATTTTCAAAAGGCGAATGTACGAATTATTTTAGATTTTCTCATGCATGAAGTCAAAACTCAAAAAAACAGAAAGAACACAACTTGATTATTTATAGCATATTAGCATTTAAAAAACAGACAACTTTAAGATAATTTTAATATTAAACATCAATATTAAATCAATATTTGTCTACTATTTATGGGTTGAATTAGATTTAACTCATTCAATAGTGTATTTCTTATTGCTTTCCGCATTTGATTCCTTATTTTTAGCAAAAAATAGAATGTGAAAAAAAACCTCCTCTACAGGAAGAGTAAAAATCGAGGATATCGACTCCTGCTCCTATTTCACCTTGCCATAATACTGGGCAAAAGCACTTTGTCGGCACAAGATATTCAACGTGCTGATACCCTGAACTGCAAATATTCCTTATTAATGTCGCCTAAACAACACGTTATTGAATTGTTCGGAAACACAAAGCAAATAATTATTTCACCGTTTCAAAAATGGGATAATAGAAAATGGATAACCTCCTCTTTATTTATTGGAGGATCGCTTCTTTCCTATTTTACGTTGGATAAACCCATTCATAGTTTATTGAAAAACGAACAATCTCAGGCTTGGCGAAATTTCAACACCGGCTTCTCAAATATAGGAGAACCCCTTATTATTGGTTCATTTATAGTAGGTCTTGAGCTAATGGGTCATATTTCAAAAAACAACAAATTCAACAAAGTAGCCGTACTTTCGGCGCATTCGTTATTTATATCATTATCATCATGTTATGGAGCAAAAGTTTTAAGTGGCAGAGCCCGACCAACGGTTAGTGATCGTCCCGATTTATGGTACGGTCCCACCTGGAACGATGATTCAAAAAGGTCATTTTTCTCTGGACACACTACGGCCCTATTCACACTTACTACGGTAATTGCAATGGAATTTGAGCATGTAAAATGGTTGCCGCCTACCCTCTATTCAATTGCGGGTTTATCCTCCATTTCAAGAATTGCATCGGATGAGCATTGGACTTCTGATGTAGTTTTTGCTGCTCTGTTTGCCCATGTTGTGGCACGCGCCTTAGTAAACCGAGAACGGAATAAAAACAAAAAGTATTCGCTAATTCCGACGATTTCGCCCTTCACCTCGCAAGCTGGTATTGCTATCCTATTTTAACAAAAAAAGGCCGCCCAATTGAGCGACCTTTGAGATATATAGATTTCCGAATGGAATAATTGCTATTACATCATACCCATTCCACCACCCATACCTGGATCCATAGGCATGTGTTGTTTTTCTTCTTTCTCGTCAACAATTACACACTCTGTAGTTAGGAACATCCCTGCTACCGAAGCTGCATTTTCAAGAGCAACTCGTGTAACCTTTGTAGGGTCAATAACTCCGGATTTTATCAAATTTTGAAATTCTCCAATTCGAGCATTGTATCCAAAATCGCCTTCGCCTTCTTTCACACGCTGAACAATCACTGCTCCTTCAACACCTGCGTTGGCAACTATCTGACGTAGAGGCTCTTCGATGGCACGGCGAACAATTGAAATACCTGTTGTCTCGTCGTGATTATCGCCACTCAATCCCTCTAAATCTTTGATGGAACGGATATAAGCAGTACCACCTCCAGGTACGATTCCTTCTTCAACAGCAGCACGAGTAGCATGTAAAGCATCATCAACGCGGTCTTTTTTCTCTTTCATTTCAACTTCGCTGGCAGCTCCTACGTAAAGTACAGCAACACCTCCGGCTAATTTAGCCAAACGCTCTTGAAGTTTTTCACGATCGTAATCGGATGTAGATGCCTCCATTTGTGCACGGATTTGAGAAACACGTGCTTTAATGAGCTCTTTTTCGCCTGCACCGTTTACAATGGTTGTATTTTCTTTATTGATGGTTATTTTCTCAGCTGATCCAAGCATATCCATGGTTGCAGATTCTAGTTTCATGCCTTTTTCGTCGCTAATAACAACGCCACCAGTCAATACAGCTAAATCTTCAAGCATCTCTTTTCGGCGATCACCAAATCCGGGAGCTTTTACGGCAGCTACTTTTAGCGAACCACGAATTCTGTTTACCACAAGAGTAGCAAGTGCTTCTCCATCAATATCTTCGGCAATAATTAACAATGGTCTTCCGTTTTGTGCCACGGGCTCAAGAACAGGAAGAAGGTCTTTCATGGTGCTGATTTTTTTGTCGTAAATCAAGATTAATGGATTCTCTAAACTAGCTTCCATTTTATCTGTATTTGTAACAAAATATGGGGAAATATATCCACGGTCGAACTGCATTCCTTCAACAATCTCAACGGTTGTTTCAGTACCTTTTGCTTCTTCGACTGTAATTACGCCTTCCTTTTTTACTTTTTCCATTGCCTGAGCAATCAAACGACCAATTTCATTATCGTTATTGGCTGAAATTCGAGCTACTTGCTCAATTTTTTCATTATCATCGCCAACCTCGTGCGACATAGCTTTAAGTTTTGCAACAACAACTTTAACCGCCTTTTCGATGCCTCGTTTCAAATCCATTGGATTAGCACCAGCAGTAACGTTTTTAATTCCTTCTGTAATCATTGCCTGAGCAAGAACAGTAGCTGTAGTTGTACCATCACCTGCGTCGTCTGCCGTTTTTGATGCTACCTCTTTAACCATTTGTGCACCAATATTTGCAATTGGATCGCTCAATTCAATCTCTTTTGCAACTGTTACACCGTCTTTTGTGATTTGTGGTCCACCGAATTTCTTTTCGATAGCTACGTTTCGCCCTTTAGGTCCTAAGGTTACTTTAACTGCATTTGCTAATTCGTCAACACCTTTTTTGATGCTGGCACGTGCTTCTAAGTCAAATTTTATGATTTTTGCCATGATATTTAGTTTTTATTTTTAGTTGAATTTACGAAATTGAATTACATTATAAATAATACGTCAGACTGATTCATCAACAAATATTTATCTCCGTTGATTGTAATTTCAGTACCTGAATATTTCCCGTAAAGGACAACATCG
Organism: Salinivirgaceae bacterium; assembly: GCA_028709085.1. Classification (GTDB taxonomy): domain Bacteria; phylum Bacteroidota; class Bacteroidia; order Bacteroidales; family Salinivirgaceae; genus JAAYQU01. The sequence goes on from JAQVXQ010000035.1 coordinate 21,435, forward strand.
TTTACTTTAACTTCCATTGGCTCATCTTTTTTCGGTCCTCCAATAAGAACAACTGTTCCTTGTTGTGGTTTTTCCTTTGCACTATCAGGAATAATAATTCCACTTGCTGTTTTCTCCTCAGCTTCCATTGGTTTTACAAGTACTTTTCCTGCTAAAACTTTTCCTTTAAGCTCTGCCATTTTTTTCTATTTTAAGTTAAATATTAATGTTATGATTTTGCATATAGCGCTATATTCACAATCTGTGCCAACTTGAAATTTGTCACCTTTTGACTTATTGTATGCCATTTTTGCAGTTATTTGTTGGAGAAATATTTTCATTCGCTGTCAAAGCTGACATTAACGTATGTTCAAAACAAAGTAATACCAATGCCTTTATATACTTTAAAAGCATTGGTGTAGATCATGAACGTATTTTTGAGTTTGAATTTTTATGTCTTCGAGGGGTGGTAAAAGGCAAAAAAAAGGTCGCTCAAATGAACGACCTTTCTTTAATATCTTTTAAAACCTACTCTACTGGTTCAACAGGTACAGCAGCAGGTGCTGTTGGTTGAGCAATAGGATTTACAGGTTGAACATTCTGTACTTTGTCTTCTAATGCCGATTTTGTTTCAATTTCGGTTTTAGGAATAGTGTACACAATTATAACACTGAGAAAGAAAAACACCCCGGCCAAGGTCCAAGTTGCCTTCTCAAGAAAGTCTGCTGTTTTACGAACACCCATTGTTTGAGTATTGCCTGTAAAATTTGCAGATAAACCACCTCCTTTTGAATTCTGTACCAAAACAATTAGAATTAGTAGAACACAAACTATGAAGATAAGTACTGTAATGAAAATGTACATAATTATATGCTTTTATTTGTTTTTATTAATTTGTTGATTCACTTTTTCAATTTGATTTGCAAAGTAACTACTTTTTTCGGGATATTTCAAACTTAATTTCGAATAAATAGTGATTGCTTTATCAAACAATTTTTGTTTCACATAGATGTTTGCCAATGTTTCGGATAAAAACTCATGTTTTTCTACAACCGACTCTTGACTAATATCCACTTGCGGTGAAACTTCCAGTATCGGTTTTGGCACAATCCGTGGTCTCTCCTGAATAAATTTCTCGATTAAATTAAGCTGCGTTTTATGCTTTTCTGTATGTGATTCGTCCTCTTCCCTATTCTCGCTTTTGTTTTTCTCGTAAATTTTGTCCTGATGCGACACTATATCAAATTGGCTTGTTGCCGCTGAAAAATCAAAATCAACGAGAGTCTTATTATCATTATCCCTCTCTTGATCAATGGATTGAACGGTCTCGAAATCGAACATTAACATTTCGTGTTCCTGCAAGAAACTCTCAACTTCAGCAATCTTCAGTTTTGTTACAACCGTTTCCTCAAAAAGATTACTCTCCACCTCAACCGACTCTGCTTCAACTGGATGCGTTGGTTCCGTTTCCAAGGTTTCCTTTTGGGCAATAGTTATGCTTAAATCAGAAACGACGGTATGTAGAGTGTTGTAAAGCCGTTCGCGATCAGGCAAATGAGCGGCAGCCAAATGAAGACGGTTCTTAAATCGAATATCGTCACGAATATGAAGCGATTTCACAACCAATAAATGAGCTGTCTGAAACCATGGATATTCCGACAATAGGGATTCTATATCGGCTAAGCCAACACTGTCAATCTCTTTTGGATTATTTACGATTTTATAAACTGTGCAACGTTCATTAAACTACCAATTTACCAATGCTTTATTAAAAATATCTTCCGTTAACTTATCAGCAATCTCTTCAGCAAGCGATTGTTCAATGGCCGAAAAGTCCATATTAGAATCAAA
>JAQVXQ010000190.1 GCA_028709085.1 Salinivirgaceae bacterium
GCAAATTCTCTCTTTATCAAGACCTTACGGTGGAAGAAAATTTGAATTTCTTTGCCACGTCGTTTAATACGTCAATTCAAGAGAATTACGATTTAATAAAGGACATTTATCAGCAAATAGAGCCGTTTAAAAACCGTCGGGCGGGAAAATTATCGGGCGGAATGAAGCAGAAACTGGCACTGAGTTGCGCATTAATTCACCGTCCCACCGTTCTGTTCCTCGACGAGCCCACCACAGGCGTTGATGCAGTGTCAAGAAAAGAGTTTTGGCAAATGCTGAAATCACTGAAAGCGCAGGGAATTACCATTTTCGTATCGACACCCTATATGGACGAAGCAACGCTATGTGAGCGAATTGCACTTATTCAATCGGGTACAATTCTGTCGGTGGACACTCCTGAGAATATCATGAATGGTATGAAAGAACAATTTTATGCCATTCGAGCCGAAAATATGGGCTTACTAATCAGCGATTTACGTGCCCATGAATTGGTGAAAACGGTGTTTGCCTTTGGCGAAAACCATCATATTACTTTCAAAAACAGTTCGGACGAAAATCAGAAACGGCTGTTGGAATATCTGAACACTAAATCACATCAAACCATTGTTTTTGAGCCCATTATACCAACCATTGAGGATTGTTTTATTCATTTAATGCAACATCAAGATGCAACCCATAGTAATTAGTACCGAAAAACTGACCAAGCAATTTGGAGATTTTACAGCCGTAAGTCAAATAACTTTTGATGTTCAGGCAGGCGAAATATTTGGATTTCTAGGTGCAAACGGAGCCGGAAAAACCACGGCCATGAAAATGTTGTGCGGTTTATTAATTCCAACATCGGGAAAAGCCACCGTTGCAGGATTTAATGTATTTACGCAAACAGAACAGATAAAGAGAAATATTGGATATATGAGTCAGAAATTTTCACTTTACGAGGATTTAACCGTACTCGAAAATATTCGATTTTATGGCGGAATTTATGGAATGCGCACCCGCGATATCAACTCCAAGAGTTTGGATTTGATCAAACGACTCAATATGCACGAGGTGAAAGACAAGCTTGTGGAGTCGTTGCCTCTGGGCTGGAAACAGAAGTTGGCATTTTCGGTTGCCGTTTTTCACGAACCTAAAATTGTATTTCTCGACGAACCCACTGGTGGTGTCGATCCCGTTACCCGACGACAGTTTTGGGATTTAATTTACGAGGCCGCCAACCGAGGCATAACAATCTTTGTAACAACACATTACATGGACGAGGCCGAATATTGCAATCGCATTTCCATGATGGTTGATGGCGAAATAATGGCGCTTGACTCCCCTTCGAACCTCAAAAAACAATTTAATTCAAAAACCATGGACGATGTATTTTATAAACTAGCCCGAAACGCAAAGCGAGGCGACTAACGTACAGACGCAATGCTTTGCGTCGCTGAATAGCAATGCTTTGCGTCGCTGAATAGCAGTGCTTTGCGTCGCTGAATAGCAATAATAGCAATGCTTTGAATCTCTAAAAAAGACATTACACCATGACCAAAAAAGATTCATTCTAATATCAACCCAATGAGACAATTAATCATATTCGTTAAAAAGGAGTTCCTTCACGTTTTTCGGGACTGGAAAGCAATGCTTCTGTTGATTGGTATGCCCGTGGCACAGATCCTACTTTTCGGGTTTGCCCTGACCAACGAAATAAGCAACGCCGAGATTGTAATCTGCGATTTATCGAAAGACGAGGCAACGCAACGAATTATTGAGAAGTTTGACGCTTCAAAGACCTTTATTGTTCGGAATTCGATTACCAACATTAATCAAGTGGACGAGGCGTTTAAAGATGGCAAAACGAAACTTGTAATTGTCTTTCCGCCCAACTTTAACTACGATCTGCAACATCAGAAACGAGCTCAAATTCAAATTGTTGCCGACGCTTCGGACCCAAATACGGCAACTACACTAACCAATTTTGCATCCCAAATAATAATGAGTTATCAAAAAGAGTTGCTCAACAATCAATCGATTCCCTTTGAAATTACCACCGATATGCAAATGGTTTATAATCCTGATTTAAAGGGAAGTACCAACTTTGTCCCCGGAGTAATGGCGTTGGTTTTGCTGTTGGTTTGTGTGCTTATGACATCGGTAAGTATTGTGAAAGAGAAAGAGTTGGGAACCATGGAGATTTTACTGGTATCGCCCATGAATCCGCTGTTGGTAATCCTCTCAAAAGCAATTCCTTACCTGGTTCTTTCCATTGTAAATCTGATTATTATTTTACTCCTGAGCGTCTTTATGCTCGATTTGCCCATAAAAGGAAGTTTAATACTCCTATTTGCTGAAAGCATTTTACTAATAATCACCGCTTTATCCATAGGATTAATGATTTCGAACATCACCGCATCGCAACAAACAGCAATGTTAATTGCTCTTGCCGGAATGATGCTTCCAACGCTCCTCTTTTCGGGATTTATGTTCCCAATCGAAAATATGCCGGTTGCTTTGCAGGTGATTTCCAATATTGTTCCGTCGAAATGGTATTATATTATTGTGAAAAACATTATGATTAAAGGACTTGGATTCACCGCCATATGGAAAGAGACCCTTATTTTATTGGGAATGACCCTATTCTTTTTGACAGTAAGTCTTAAAAAATTCAAAACTCGCTTATCATGAGAACCTTACGATTTCTATTAAAAAAGGAGTTTCTTCAAATATTCCGCAATAAAACCGTTCTTAAACTCATTATTGCGCTTCCATTAATGCAGCTTCTTATTTTGCCGTTGGCGGCCGATTTTGAGATCAAAAACATCAATATTGCCATTGTGGACAACGACCTGTCGCCCATGTCGCAACAACTAACCTCCACCATTGCCGCTTCGGGATATTTCAAAATTATCGATTCCGGAAACTCCTACAAAATCGCGTTTCAACAAATTGAAAACGACAAGGCAGATTTAATTTTACAGATTCCTCAAAACTTTGAAAGAGAAATGGTTCGGGAGCAATCGGGAAACCTATTTATTGCGGTGAACGCCATAAATGGAGCTAAAGCCAATGTGGGTAGCGTCTATTTGAATCGTATTATTATGGAGTTTAACGCAAATATTAGAACCAAATTGGTTGGAAATACTCAAAATGCAACCCTCCAATCCATGGAGATAACGTCACAATTTCGATTCAATAAATATTTGAACTATCGCCTGTTTATGGTTCCGGGGATATTGGTTATGTTAGTTACACTGGTTGGAACCTACATGTGCGCCTTGAATTTAGTACGCGAAAAAGAGATTGGAACCATAGAACAAATCAACGTCACGCCCATCCGCAAGCACCATTTTATTTTGGGTAAATTGATTCCATTTTGGATTATTGGCGTATTTGTATTTAGCGTTGGACTGTTCATTGTGGCGTATCCGGTTTATGGGGTAATTGTGCGCGGAAGCATTGCCGTATTGTACTCCTATTTAAGTATTTACTTGGTTGCCGTTTTGGGAATTGGTTTGTTAATTTCAACCTATTCCACCAATCAACAACAAGCCATGTCGTTGGCATTTTTCTTTCTAATGATATTTTTCCTCATGAGTGGACTCTTCACGCCCATCGACGGAATGCCCGACTGGGCAAAATGGATCACCCGATTTAATCCCGTAACCTATTTTATCGACGTAATGCGCATGGTGGTAATGAAAGGAAGCGGTTTTGTCGATCTGAAAGTTCATTTTCTTGTAACCATTGGATTTGCCCTCTTTTTCAATACCTGGGCCATTTGGAATTATAGGAAAACGAGTTAGGGGCATAACAACTTTGCCAAAAATTTATTCAACCATCTGTTGGACGATGCCGTTGGTATTATGCGATCAACAGTGTACTCAACAAATCGACGACTCAACGACTCGACAAACATCTCAATAGACATCGTTATTTTTGCAAATTTCATGACCGCATCACAAAAAAGAATTTATCCAACAAATTGAAAATATGCAGGATTGGGAAAAGTTTCCCTACCTTTGACGCAAAGATGAATATACGATAATGAGTGACCTAAAAATAAACCGGCCAGAGCCCATTGTTAGCGTTGTTGAAATGGAATTTTTCGACCAATCAAGCAACATACAACATACAATTAGTAATTTAGAAAAAGGAAGGTCGGTTCTTATTACCGGCTTATATAGCAACGGACTAACCCTTCTCGAAGAGTTGCATACCCATTTACGGAAAAAACTTCCCAACAAAACATATCAGGAGCAACGTGCCTATAGAGCACGGTATAGAATTCTCTCGAACTTAATTTTTATTGAGATCGTTGACCACAAATTGGCGGTCAATAAAGCACCCATCGTTGGTTGGTTGAAAAAATTATATCCCGAAACAGACCATTTTCTGTTGCCTTTTCCGAAGGTTCAGGGTTTAAATAGTTCGTGGCAGTGGTATGAAAATGGAATCACAATTCCTGGACTCAGAAATAAAATTCATCCCTATTATGGCACCTATTTCCCAACGCGTTTTGAACATCTTGAACTGTTCGACAACTGGCTAAAACGGTACAAAGGCGCAAAAAAATCGGCCATTGATTTGGGAACCGGTTGCGGTGTAATGGCATTGCAAATGGTTCAATATGGTTTTCAAAAAGTGTATGGAACCGACACCAATCCCAATGCCATTGTTGGTTTAAAAGAATTCATGGGCGAAACCAAATTGTCGCGCAAAATAGAGGTGGATCATGGCCATATGTTTGGAAAATGGAATAAAGAGACCGAACTTATTGTTTTTAATCCGCCATGGCTTCCAAAATCACGCGATCTCGATCAAATTGACGAAGCTATTTATTACAACGAAACACTGTTTACTGAATTCTTTACGGAAGCAAAAAAACGTCTTCTACCCGACGGGAAAATCGTGCTCTTATTCTCCAATTTAGCACAAATAACAAATGTAACTACCGAGCATCCCATTGAGAAAGAGATTAATGAAGGAGGTCGGTTTCAACTGGAACGAACGTTTAAGAAAAAGATAAAAACAGCCCCCAAAAAGAGCATCCGCGAACAACCATGGCGCTCTACCGAAGAGGTTGAACTGTGGGTTTTAGTGCACAAAGAGAACAAGGATAACTAACTCTAAGTCAACCGCTTAATCATAAAAATCACAACAGTTTTCCAGCAATAAACCCGGTTGTCCAAGCTGCCTGCAGATTAAATCCTCCGGTAATGGCATCAATATCGAGCACCTCGCCTGCAAAATAGAGATTTTTGCACGCGCGGCTCTCCATGGTGTTTAGGTTAATGCTTTGCAAACTCACACCGCCACAGGTAACAAACTCGTCGCGAAAAGTAGTTTTCCCGCTCACTTCGTAAACATCGTCGGTTAAAACACTTACGAGTTTATGAATTGATTTTGAGCCCATTTCGCCCCACTTTTTGTCGGCAGAGAATCCTCTTTTCTGCAATAGAAATAACCACAAACGTTCGGGCAAAAAATAGGGTTTTATGGTTGACAATATCTTCTTTGGATTCTCAAGCACAATACTTTGCAGGTACTCAAAAACCACCTCGTTGTTGGGCTCGTTTACCCAATTTACCTGAACATTAAAATTGTATTTTTTCTCGCTT
>JAQVXQ010000191.1 GCA_028709085.1 Salinivirgaceae bacterium
GAGAGAATTGAAATGATTCTGAAATTCATGATCGCGTTATAGTTTTGATTATTAGTCTATTCTGTTATGAAAGGATGAGCCTTCCTTGTTTCTCAAAGATACTATATTCAAACCATAATTCTAACGGTTTCCCCTAAATTTTATGATCGTGTACATATTCTTAACCTGACGTTCATATTTGATTTTGCTGTCCGAGGTGTTTTGGTTAACGGTTTAAGAGGGGAAGGGGAAATGGATTAAATTCTAAATTTGTTCTGAATTGACAAAATAAATATTCTACATTTATTGCTTTTATTATTTTAGTGTGATATATTTGTGATATTAATTTGATATCATTAATCATTAATCATTAAAACTATGAAAATTCAAGAAGAAAAATTTAGCGGATTGAAACTCTCCGGAATGTTGATGCTTATTCTGAATATTTTGGCAACCGTTGCCATTCTTTATTTTTTTGTGGCAACCATCTCCTCAACAACAATTGATGCAACGTTTCAAGTTGTAACTGTTGTTGGTTTGACTTTTTTGTTTATTGTTGTAAATATTTTTTGGGGCGGTTTTATGCTTCTTGAACCAAACGAAGCGGTTGTTATGGTCTTTTTTGGTGAATATAGAGGGACCGTAAAAGAGAATGGCTTTTTCTGGGTAAATCCATTTTATACAAAAAAGAAACTTACCCTTAGAGCACGAAATCTCGATGTTGAGCCAATTAAAGTGAACGATAAAACAGGAAATCCCGTACTTATAGGTGTGGTTGTAGTATGGCGTTTGGCAGACACCTATAAAGCTTCGTTTCAAGTTGATAATGCCTCCATGGTTGTTGGGACTCCCGGAGCCGGTTCGACCGTTAAACTCAATGAAAAAATGATGGCGTACCAGAATTTTGTCAAAATACAATGTGATTCTGCACTTCGATTTGTAGCCGGAATGTTTGCTTATGACCAAAGTAGTACTGCCCATGAGGACGATTTAACGCTTCGGTCGAGTGGGGAAGAGATTAGTCAAATACTTGAAAAACAGATGAATGAACGCTTAGGCATTGCTGGGATCGAAATTGTTGAGGCTCGACTCAATTATTTAGCCTATGCGCCTGAAATTGCGGCCGTTATGTTGCGTCGTCAGCAGGCGGATGCTATTATTTCGGCTCGCGAAAAGATTGTAGAGGGAGCTGTGGGAATGGTGGAGTTAGCCTTAAATCAGATGTCTGAAAAAGGAATTGTCCATTTAGATGACGATAAAAAAGCGGCCATGGTGAGTAATTTAATGGTGGTTTTGTGTTCCGAAGAGTCGGCTTCGCCAATTATTAACACCGGAACACTGTATCAATAACATAAATTTTGTAGCAGAACAGTCTAAAATTGTTATTAATCATTGTTCTATCTTCAAACTGTAAATACAACCCAATGCAAACGTAAAATATTGGTTATGAATGGTGAGAATCTATATTATGAAATTCAGAAAAGTCCAAAATGGTTCCTGCTTACTACGTTGGTATTATTTAATGGTATATTTCTGTTTGTAATAGTTTCGCAATATATTGAAAGTGTTGATTCGGGATTGGATCCTATTATTGATTCTAATATTTTAATATCGTGGTCAATTGTTATTTTAATGAGTGTATTTTTCAAAATCATGCGTCTGGAAACAATTATTCGTGGCAATGGTATTTATGTTCGTTTCTTTCCTATTCAGCTCTCTTTTAAGTTTTATTCGTTTGAATCGATTGGAAATTGTTACATCAATAAATTAACGTGGATTCCGAAATTTAGAGATACGCGTTTTTTTGGTTTTGGACGTCATCGTATGATAAAAATGGCAGGCTATTATGGAATGCAGTTGGATTTTTTGAATGGATCTTCTCTTTTTATTGGCACAAAAAATCCGGAAGTTATTGACAAAGTGTTAGAACAACTTCGTAGCAAGACGATTCTATCAAAGTCGAAAAAAAGGTTGATTTAGTAATTATAATATGATGTTATTCTGTTTAATGGAAGTATTTCTATAACGCTCTCGAACATTTAAAACTTTCTCGACACATCGGGACAGGCAGAGATAGGAAAGATGAACTCTAAAAGGGAATTGCTCGTGGGCTGTTCCCTTTAAGAAATTAATGGGTGAGTGGGACAAAATAGCGTTCACTAAACGATATTAAATTACATTTTTTTATGGCAAAGAAAAAGACATTTGTATTACGAACTGATCAAGAAACATTTGATGCCCTTGAAAAATGGGCATCCGATGAGTTTCGTAGTGTCAATGGACAAATAGAGTATATTTTAGATCAGGCACTTAAGAAGTCGGGTAGGTGGAAGAAAAAAAGAGAAGCGGAGAATCCAGATGATAAACCAGATCCTGCTGTGTGAGATTAGTATGGTAAACTTTGGCAAAGCCGAAATAACTACAGATTAGTTGTTTCGGCTTTGTCAAAACATTAACTATCAGTTTATTACCAGTTTATTGTACGTTAGAACACTACTTTTGTTAGACACCTTATAAATATAGAGTCCTGTTTGAATATCGCTAATGTTGATATTATTTGTTGTTGAGTTCAGCGGGTGCTTGGCAATTAGGGTTCCATGAATGGTGAATATTTCGATAAATAGTCCGTTTGTTGGATAATTTAGTCCTACAATCAGCATTTCGTTGGCCGGATTGGGATAAACTTCAACTACCTTAAATTGTTCATTCCCTTCAATAGTCGATATGGTAAGAGGAGTTCCCCAAGTTGTTGCTCCTTTTTTGTAGTAAACGAGCGTTCTAGCATCGCCTCCGAGGCTAAAAGCATGCTCACATGAATAATATGGACCTCCCAAGCCTCTCCTGTATTGGTAGTCTGCTAAACATCCATCGGCAATTAATTCATTCATGCAATCCGATTCTTCGTCACCCACAAATGAATGATAACCACGAATATCATATTTTAAATCACTTCCTATCATTGGATAATCGAAGGTGAGCATATCAGAAGTGGAGACCTGTCCAGGCAATTTATCGAAGAGTGGGGCTTTTTTATGGGTAACAGTCCGCTCCTCATTTATATACTCCCAAGTGCTTACTCCATTTAATATTATGTTTTCGCTTTGGTTAAGGGTGTAAGTATAACGAATCGAATCTTCAAAATCCGCTCTTCCTGTGTATTTGTAGATCGATTTCTTTTCCTTGGATATGTTATAGTCATCAGTTATATCAGTGGATAAGAAGTTTGATAGCACGTGGATTTCGTCCCCGAGATCATAATCATGAACCCCAAGCCATGTTAAATTTTGCAAGCCAACCAGGGGGTTTGATAATCCAACTAAATCCCATTCGACTAAAGATTCGTCAAAATAAGGTGCCTCGTAATCTGGAAATAGATAGAAGTTGAGGGTTTTTACGAATCCATGGTTTTTGCTAATTTTCAGTGTTTTACTGTTAATGCTGTGTTCTATGGGGTTGTTGTTTTGATCGTAGGCTTGTAATCCGATGGTCTTAACGGAATCTTGTAACCCTAAAAAAGTTTCAAGACTTTGTTCAATAATGGTTGCTGTAATGGATAGGTTGTCAGTTGCTTGGTATGCAATCCAACTATCATTGAGCTTTGCAAGAGTGTTTATTTTTATGGTGTCATTTAATTTATTGAAATAGAGATTCATTCCATTAGGTTCAATAATTATTTTTGACCCAATCCACGATGCAACATTCTTTGAAAAACAGTGATCGCTCATTTGCTGCATGTTGTAAAATGGGTATAACACTGAGTCAGTTTCTAATTCTGTTGAGTCAATTGCTATTGCTTTTATTTTACCTGTGTCATTTGTAAAATAGACGGTTCTTCCCGAAGAGACGGTTTGATAGTTTTGTCCAATCATATAAAAAGGAAGCAACAAAAAAAATACGATTAAAGCGTTTGTTTTTTTCATGTCCTTATTTATTAAGTTAGTGAACATTAATTTTGGTATGTCAAATGTATTTAATATTTCGTAATATTCCAACATTAAAAAGATTTATATTGTTCCATTTGACAATAGTTTGCTATTCATACGAACTACTAATTTGTGTTAGCGGGCTATTAATTAAACCCTAAATTTTAGTTACCTTTGCTTCCTGTAGTTTTAAAGAGATGTTTAACTAAATAATAGGATATTTGGCATGTTTAAAAAGAACGACTTGTTTTTTGTTATTGGAGTAATTGCTTTTTTTGCTCCGTTTTTTTTGTCCGAAGCGGTATATAGCTTTTATAAAGATTTTAACAGTGCTCATGGTATGATAACTTCATTTATCAAGTTTGCTATTTTAGCAACTTTGGGCGAAGTTATTGGTCTGCGAATTAGAACAGGGCTCTACAATCGCAAAGGATTTGGAATCGTGCCACGTGCCATTGTTTGGGGATTCCTTGGACTTACCATAAAACTATCCTTTGTGATATTTGCCACCGGAACGCCAGCTTTTTTACAATATTTAGGAATTGATATGGGAATTGGAACTGATACTGAAATTATGAAAGGAGCTTTTGGAGTAGAAAAGCTTTTAGGAGCATTTGCAATTAGTTTATTTATGAACACTATCTACGCTCCAATAATGATGACATTGCACAAAATTACGGATATTCACATTACTGAAAACGGCGGAACCATTTCCGGATTGCTAACTCCTATTAAATTCAGGAAGATATTTCCGGAGTTAAATTGGGATGTTCAATGGAATTTTGTGTTTAAGAAAACAATTCCATTCTTCTGGATTCCAGCACATACCATTACGTTTCTTTTGCCGCCCGATTTTCAGGTTTTATTTGCGGCCATCCTGGGAATTGCATTGGGCGTAATTCTTGCTATTGCTGCGCAGATGAGCGAAAAGTAGTTTTCAAATACAGATTATAAAATTAGATTTAATGATATCGGTTAATCAACTAACACTTCGTTTTGGGGGTTTTACCCTCTTTGAAAATATTTCGTTTCTTATTAACGACCGTGACCGTATTGGGTTAGTGGGTCGTAATGGAATAGGGAAAACTACGTTAATGAAGATATTGGATCGTGAGATGCAAAGCGATGAGGGAACCGTTTCATTTCCAAATAATTTCACGGTAGGGTATTTGCCTCAGCATCTCAACTTTACCGATTCAAAAACGGTGATTGAGGAGGTGCTTACCGCTTTTAAAGAGGTAAACGACTTGGAAAACAGAATAGCGGAAGCATCAGCCGAGATAACGGAAAGAACCGATTATGAATCAGATAGTTACGCCAAACTGGTTGATCAATTAACAGAGGATACTGACCGGTATCATATTTTGGGAGGCGATAAGCGGATTGCCGCCGTTGAGCAAACCCTGAAAGGATTGGGATTCTATGCCTCCGATTTTGATCGCTCGACCCATGAATTTTCAGGTGGATGGAGAATGCGGATTGAGTTGGTGAAACTTATTTTGCAAAAACCAGACTTATTGATGCTCGACGAGCCAACAAACCACCTTGATATTGAGGCGATTGAGTGGTTGGAGTTGTTTTTAAAAGACTATCCCGGAGCTGTATTCCTGATTTCTCACGATAGGCGGTTTTTAGATTCACTAACCAACCGAACCATCGAGATTGCCAACAAAAGAGTATATGATTATCCCGTACCC